>JADGGV010000340.1 GCA_019689775.1 Gemmatimonadota bacterium | reverse complement strand
CGGTTCATCCCCGCGCACGCGGGGAACGCTCACGCACGCAACACGCGTACTCCCAACGACTTCCCAACAACCGGCGACGGCTACCAACGGAAACGTCTGTCGCCGATCACGGGGGATCCGACTCGTTGACCGGATTGAAGCGCACGAGCGTGAGCCCGTCAAAGTCGACCGGCTCACGGCGGTTGGGGCCGGCGGTCTCGAAGGCGAAGCCGGAGTCGGTGGGCGCGGACCAGGCCATGACGGCGGAGCCGTCCCCGAGCAGTTCAAGGATCTCGCCCCAGATGCGTTCGCGGGTGCGCGCGGAATAGACGCCGACGTAGACGCCGGCGCGAATCTCGGCGAGCCAGAGCGAGAGGCGACCGCGCAGCCTCGGCGGGACGTTCTCGGTCACCACGACCAGCACGACACGCCGTCCTGGTTCAGCCGCGGTGCCCCTCGTCGCCCGAGACGGGGGTGGGGAGTGCGGGTGGCTGGCCTTCGGGCGCCTCGGCCGGCGGCGCGAGGCCGCTCTCGGCGAGGAGCGCGCCGATGGTGGGGATGATGCGCTCCAGCAGGTTGGTGCGGCGGAAGGCGTCCCGACAACCGATGCGCACCTGTCGCTCGATCGGCGGCCCCTCGTGGCCTTGCTGCACGCGGGCGGCGACCGAAAAGGCGACCGGGACGACCGTCTCGAACTTGAAGATGTCGGCGATGTCATAGACGAAGCTCTGCGGCTTGCCACGGTGGAGGAAGCCGATAGCGGGTGCGTAGCCGGCAGCCAGGATCGCCGCCTCGCACAGGCCGTAGAGGCAAGCGGTGGCCGCCGACAGGCAGCGGTTGGGGACGTCGGAGTCGTCCCAGGCATCGGGATCGTAGTTGCGGGCGGACCACTTCACTCCGTAGCGGTGCGCGAGCTGCTTATACATCTCCCGCACGCGGGCGCCCTCGATGCCCCGGAGCTGCTCGATGGAGCGGCGCGCAGGGGGCTCACGGCCGAAGCGAAGGCGGAACATCGCGCGCACGACCTTCAGCCTCGCGGTCTCGTCGAGCGCCGCCGCGGCCTGATGGAGTAGGCGATCGGCCCGCGCACCGCCCGGCTGTCCCGCCGCGTACAGGCGGACCCCTCCTTCGCCGACCCAGACCAGCAGACAACCGACGCGTGCGGCGAGCGCGACCGCCGCATGCGTGATCCGGGTCCCGGGCTCGAGCATCAGGCAAGCCAGGCCCCCGACGGGGATCTGCACCCGCGCGCCATTCGCGTCGACGAGAACGAACGCTCCGTCCAGCACGTCCACCTGGCCGTACTCCAGGAAGACGATCCCGGCGCGGTCCTTGAGCGGGATGGGCCGGAGCGGGACGTACGGCACGCCCGGTTTCATGATGCCGTCGAGGGCGCCCGGCGGATGAGCATCAGCCCGCACCCGAAGGCCTTCGCGCGGCCGAAGCCATGCCCCAGCGCGGCGATGAACCGCTCGGGATCCGTCACGACCAGGGTGCCGTCGACGTCGAGCACGCCGAACTCCATGCGCGGCCGACCCCGACCGCGGTCCACGCGCAGGACGCGGTACCCGACGACCTCGAGCGCGGGCGCAGCGCCCCCGGATGCTCGGGGCTCCTCCCAGTCGATCCAGTTCTCCCGCTCGGCGAGCCGGAAGCCGGATTTCTCGCCCTGCGCGGCGAGCCAACGAGTCGCAACCGGCAGCAGCAACGCTCGCCGCGCTTCCGCCCGCTCACCTGGTGCGACGTCGTGGAGGGCATCCATCACGATGTCGCATCGCCCGCCGCGGGTCCGGCCATTCGCGCCGGTCTTCGCTTGCGCCTTGCGCGCGACGGTCGCGTTGGCGCGCAGCACGAAGCGGAGGCGGTCGCCCGGGGCGAGGGTCGGCGAGAACGGCTTCGGCGGATCGATGCGGAACAGCCCCTGGTGGTCCTCCGGCGGCCGGGCGGAGAGCAGGTAGAAGGTCCCCGGCTCGGCCTCGCGCCAGAGGAAATCGCGGCGCCGGTCGGGGTCGTCTCCGAAGAGCGTCCAGACGAGCCGATGCCCTGCGGCGGCGCGCGCCGCATCCGCGGACGACAGGAGCGCGCGCAACGCCGCCACGGGTGCGTCGTGCCGCAGCCGTGCACGCGACAGGTACAGCCCGGTGCCCGCGCTCACGCTCGCCCCTCCTGCTCCGGAGCCTCGGGAAGCAGCGCCACGTCGACGCTGCGGTCGGCGAAGTGCCAGCGCGCACGGTGCGGCGAGGCGTCGCGCCTCACTTCTCGGCGGAGCGGAACGAAACCGGTCTCGCCGCCATCCCAACGATCGTGCGCGACCTCCCGTCCCCAACCATCGCGCGGCCGGAGCCTGCGCCAGACCTCGTCCACCCACTGGCGCACCGCGGGGGGCGCGTCCGGCCTCACGCCGCGCGTCTCGGCCCGGCGCCGGAATGCAACGGCCAGCGTCGGCGCCTCGATGACCTCCGGCGCGAACGGTAGCCCGAAGACATTGGCCTTGCGGCCGGCGTAGGGTACGAAGACCGGCCGCCGGAGCGCCGCCGCCAACTCGTCGAGCGACCACGCCGCGGTGGGTCTTGCCCAGAGCGCGACCGTCGCCAGCGCATCCTGCCGGTAGGCGCGGCGGGAGAGCATCGTCTCCGACTTGGCCACGCGTAATAGCTCGGCGCGGGTCCGCGCCCCGGCGCGCCTGGCGGCGGACGACGCGACCAGTTGCGTCGTGTGGTAGTCGACGAGCGGCGTCCCCGGTGCGTCCAGCCGCACCGCCACGCCGTAACCCGCATCGAGGGCGTCGTGCCGCTCCTGCTCGTCCCGCGTCAGACCGAGCGCCGCCGCTAGGAGGCCGAGGACCGCCGAGCGGCTCGGCCGATCCCACGAGCCGCGCGTCTCGCCGACGGCGATGTCGCCCCAGCTCGCCAGTGGCGCGTGCAGCGTGAACAGGAGGAACTCGCTCACGACCAGCTCTCCCGCGCGAATCGGACGAGATCGTCCAGCGTTCCCTCGGACGACTCGGGGGTCACGACGAGCCGCGCGCGCTCGTCCGCGCACGCGCCGTACGCTGCATCCAGTCCGGGGTGTGAACGAATCGCACGGGAACACTCCGCCTCGACCACGGCGCGGCGGCGAGGGGCCACTCGCGCACGCCCTCCGGCGACACCGTGGTGACCAGCGGGTAGGCGCCGGGCTGAAGCGACGGACCATCCCGCACGCCCTGCCCGGCATCCCAGCCGCCGTCGCGCACGCCGTCGAGCCACGCCTGCACGAGCTGCGCGCGCCGGACCGCCGGGAGAGTGGCGGAGAGCACGACGGCGTCCCCCCCGAGTGCGGCCTGGAACCGCAACAGCGCCTCGAGCTCGACGCCCATGTACGCGTCGTACGCGTGCGCCTCGTCCACGACCAACACCTTCTCCGCGAGGCCGACCAGGCGCACGGTGTTGAAGCGCGAGGGGAGCACGCCGAGGATCGCCTGGTCAACGGTCCCCGCGCCCACGTCGGCCAGGAGCGCGGCGCGGCTATCGTCGGCGAGGAACGCAGTGCACGCAACGGTGCCGGCCAGATCGTCCGGGCCGTCCGACCGCGCGCCGGGCTCGTCCGACGTGCCTGCCGCGGCGACAGCGGCGCCCGGAAGCACCGTGGCGCGGAACGCCGGGTGCAGCCGTTGCTGCCCGTGCGCCAGGACGAGGGAGGGTTTCGGCTCGGCGCCGTCGGCGTACAACGCGCCGATCATCCGCGCCTGGCGCCCGTACATGGCGTTCGCCGTCGCCTGTGTCGGCATCGCCCAGTACGCGCCGGCGGCTCGGCCCTCGACAAGCAGCCGATGGACGATCATCTGTGCCGCCTCCGTCTTCCCCGCCCCGGTGACATCCTCGATCACCACCAGGCAGGGGCCCCGCGGGAGTCGCGCCGTTTCCGCCCAGCGCTGAAGCGGCGTGGGGTCGTTGGCGATGTGGGTTAGGTCGGAGAACGGGCGCAGCCCGGCGACCGGCGGTGCCGCGAGCCCGGCCTCGCCGACCGCTCGCTGCGCGGCGGCCTGCGCGCGGGCCCAGTACCGGGCGAGCGACGCGTCATCCGCGAGCGGGGCGGTGTAGCGGAACCAGTGAGGGCCCGAGCCGACCCAGTCGGCCGTCGTCATCAACCCCGCCACGTACCAACTCGCGATGCGGGCGCGCTCCGTGTCCGGTGGCGGAACGGTGATGGGCTCGGGGCAGAGCAGCTCGACGACGGCGTCGGCGCACTGTCGCGCGGCCGTCCGCGCCGGATGCGAGAACCGCTGCCGGAACACCGGGTTGCGCGCGCCGACCGGCCGGCCATGGTGCCCGAAGATGGCCGAAGCGAGCGCCTCCAGCACCTGTCCACCGCCGGGCCACACGCGCTCCCCCACCGAGTCCGCCAACTCGTGGATCCACAGGACGTAACCGTCCTCCGTATGAACGCCCGGTAGAATCCGCCCGAGGTCCAATGGTCCGAGCGCGGCCGGCCAGAGCTCGGGCGCCTTGCTCTGGAACGCCGGCGCGAACTTCCCGAGGTCGTGCAGTGCGGCGAGCGTCGTAAGGAGGCAGAGCGCCTTCTCCTCCGAGAGCGAGAGCAGGTGAGCCACACGTCGGAGCGTCAACGGCCGCACGCGCAGGAGCTGCTGCATCACGGCCGCGACATCCAGCAGGTGATAGGCGACGGGATGCCACCTCGGCGCCGGCGGCGGCTCGCTCGGCCGCGCCTTCCCCCAGAAAGCGAGATGCACGCTGTCGGTCAGATCGTGGCCCATGCCCATCGATACTTGTAGCGTCCGACACCCGCGCCGCGCGCCCTTACCCCTCCCCCTCCCTCCGCAC
>JADGGV010000339.1 GCA_019689775.1 Gemmatimonadota bacterium | reverse complement strand
CGACGATGATCTCCGCGGCGGGCCGGGTCTGGCCGAGGATGCTCCGCAGCGTTTCCGCGATGGTGCGCTCGGAGCGGTAGGCGGGGATCACCACGGAAATCGGGAGTGGGTCCATCGGTCGCGTTATCCCAGGATGCCGTACCGGACCGGCTCGGATCAGATGGAGACCGACTGGAGCGCGGAAGCTGGTCTGACCAGGGTAGCTCGGCCACGGTCCAACCGGTACACAACGTCGGCCGCCTCGACCATCGCAGGCTGGTGGGAGACGGACAGGATCGTCACGCGCCCCCGTAGCGAGCGCAAGGTCGCGCAGATCTCCCGTTCCGTGACCGGATCCAGGGCGGTCGTGACCTCGTCCAGCACGAGGAGCTCAGGCCGATGCACGAGCGCCCGCGCGATAGCGATTCGCTGTCGCTGTCCGCCGGACAGCTTCGAGCCCCGCTCACCGAGGACGGCATCCAGGCCGCCAGGAAGCTCCTTCACGAACTCCCAGGCGCCCGCCGCCTCGAGCGCTTCGCGCGTGGCTGCGCGATCGATCGCCGGATCACCCAGGGCAACGTTGCGGTAGACCGTGTCGTGGAAGAGGAACATCTCCTGGGGGACGTAGCCGATCCGCCGGCGCCACGCGCGCAGGTCGACCTCGTCGAGCGGCATATCGTCGACGAGCACGCGACCGCTCGTCGGCGCGTAGAGCCCGACGATCAGGTCGGCGATCGTCGTCTTTCCCGCGCCAGAGGGGCCAACCAGCGCCACCAGGCGACCGGCCGGGATGGTGAGGTCAACGCCGTCGAGGACGACCTTCTCGCCGTAGGCGAAACGCACGTCCACCAGCGAGATGCCGCGCTCCAGGCGCGGTGGGGCCTTGCGCCCCGTCATCGTCTCACGGTGCTTCTCCGCCGATTCGATACTCTGTCGGATCGACCAGAACGCCCCCTCGCCTACCGCGATCGCCTGGTAGTCGGTCTGAAGGAGGCTGATGCGGCCGGCCAGTCGGTAGAACAGGAAGGCCATGACCAGGATCGTGGCGAAGGGCTGATCGCCGTATGTCAGCAGGAAGTACAACGCCACGGCCATGAGCACGACAAGGATCGGCTCCTGCGAGGACGCTAGTGCCTCGCTCGCGAGCACTTGCCGTTCCCGCGCGCGGTTGATCCCCCAGGTCTCCGCTTCGAGCAGCGGCTGGAGGTGGTGCTCCCGGGACATCGCCTTGATCGGTTTGATCCCCTGCAACGCGTCGGTCAAGCGCGAGGTGAGCGATTTCATGAGCTCGGCCTGGTGCCGGCCGGCCTCACGGCCCACGCGGATGAGCTGTCCGAGGACGGCGATCGCGACCGCACCACCGAAGATCGCGAGCACGGCAATCTGCCATGATACGAGGAACGCTACGGCGCCATACACCATCACCTGGATCGACGAGGCCAGAAGCGCGCAGACGTTCTGGTACGACGCGGCCGCACGACTGGACTCGAAGCCGATCGCGTTGCCGAACTTTCCAGTTGGTTGGCTGACGAAGTACGACCAGCGGCTGCGCAGCAGCGCGCTGATGAGCGCGAGGCGAGTATCCGTCTCGACCCTCGCCACCGTGTATCCGACCTGTTTCATGGCGAGCAGCCTGAAGAGGCCTTTCAGCACCATGCCGGCGACGATGGAAGCGAGCAACGCGCCCAGAGTCGGCTGTAGGCCCACCGCGCCGAACGCGTGCGCGACGGTGCGGGAGAGCGCGGAAGAATGGGCCCGCGGTGAGTGCGCGGTTGACAGCTCCAGCACCGGCAGGAGGGTGACGATGCCGATGCCCTCCGAAAGGCCCGAGAGCACTAGCAGGACAACCAGAGCGGCGGTCCGGATTGGGTATGCGCGCAAAAAGAACCGGATGAAATCGATACTACGTTGCTCTGGCATCTAGTTCCTCATGAAGAGTGCGGGGGCACCCGAAGACATCCTCGGACAACCCGTTCCCCTTGCGCCCAGTGCTTCGCGAGGTGGCCGGGTCGCAATGGAGCCGCCTGGGGCGACCTTGATGATAACCGTTCGCGGCCTGGGGTGCTCACCTGCACGGCTCGCCGGAGGCCGAGCCCGGCTGCTTCGGAGCAATAAACGTGCGCGAAAGCGTTCCCTCGGACATGGTCGCCCCGTCCTACGAAGCTTCGGTCCACCCCCCTACAATCTTGACAAAGGCGCCTGCGGGACCCCCGTGCGACGGCGATTTCACTCGGTACGGTGGGCGGCCGACACTCAAGATCGGCGCCGCGGCGTCGTTACGGGTCGCGGCCATGCCGCGCGCTGGGACGCCGCGCACGACGATCGATCCGGGAACACTGGCCCGATGCAGCCATCGGGACCGGCTGGCCCGGAGGCCTTCGGTTGACCCTGGCGCCCGCAACGGGCACATTTGGGGCTCTGTCGCCCGTGTGCAACACCTGGTTCCGCCCGGTCACACCTGCGAAGTGGCGCCCGCGAAGGCCAGGCGCCCCCGGGGAGGGTCACGGGGTTGCGGGCCGCCGGCACCGACGCAGGCAGCCGGAAACCGTCGTCGATGCCGCGGTACGGAGTGTGCTGACCGCGGCCGGGGCGCATCGACGAACCGACCCCGTATGGCCTTGCTCGCACTTTTCTGGCTGTCGTTCGGAATCCTGGTCTGGTGCTTCGTCGGGTATCCACTCGCCCTGAGCGTTCGCGCTAAGCTGCACCCCCGTCCGCTTCGTGCTGCGAACGACATCGGGAGCCCGGCGGTATCCGTGCTTCTGGCGGTCCGCAACGGAGTGGAACACCTGCGTCACCGGGTGGAAAATCTGCTCGCGCTCGACTACCCCGCGGATCGACTCGAGGTGGTGGTGGTCTGCAACGGGTGCACGGACGGGACCGAGGAGCTGGCGCGCCGCCTCGAGGCCGAGGATGGGCGGATCCGCGTCCTGACCAGCCCGGCAACGGGCGGCAAGTCGGGCGCGCTGAACGTGGCTGCCGCGCACGCAGGGGGCGAGTTCCTGGTCTTTGCCGACGTTCGTCAGTCGTTCGCGCCCGACGCGCTACGCCGGCTGCTCGAGCCGTTCGCGGATCCCGAGGTCGGAGCGGTAAGTGGTCGCCTGGTGCTGACCCGGGCCGGCCGTCCCGGGGTCGAAGGCGTCCGCTGGTACTGGGGCTACGAGACCGCGCTGCGGATGGCGGAGAGTCGGACTGGCTCCGTGGTCGGCGCGACTGGCGCGATCTACGCGATCCGACGGGAGCTGTTCGAGCCGTTGCCGGCAAATGTCATCCTGGATGACGTTTTCACTCCCTGCCGGATCGCGATGCGCGGGTTCCGCGTGGTGCTGGCGGAGGGTGCGGTCGCGATCGATACCGCCGCGACGCACAACCGTCATGAGTTCGAGCGGAAGCGCCGGACCATGTGGGGGAATCTTCAGTTGCTGCGCCTGCTACCCCAGCTCGGCTGGCCGTGGCGGAACCCGATCTGGGGCCGCTTCGTCTCGCACAAGGTGATGCGCCTGCTCCTGCCGTTCGCCGCGCTCGGGATGCTCGTGCCGGCCGCGTTGCTCGGCGGGCCTGTCTTTCGCGCGGTATCCTGGATTGGCGTCTGTGTGTACGCGCTCGGGGTCCTGGGGCTCATCGTCCGCGTGCGGGCATTCTCCCCGGCCGCGGCGTTCGTGTTGATCCAGGCGGCGATCATCGCGGCGTTCCTTCGGATCCGGCACGACCCCGCCAGTGTCTGGACGGCTCGCCCGAGCAGCCGTCCCGTCCGCGTGCGGACCAGTGCGCTTCCATCGGCGAACCCTACCTCCCCGCCCACGGAGTGATGCAGAGCTCGTCCGTGCCTCGAGTCAGCGTCGTTATCCCGGCCTACAACTCGGCCCCATTTATCGCGGAAACGCTCGAGTCTGTCCTGACGCAGACCTATACGGACTACGAGATCATCGTGGTGAACGATGGCTCGCCCGATACGCCCGAGCTGGAGGCCGTGCTTGCGCCGTACGCCTCGCGGATCACGTATATCGCGCAGGAGAACCGGGGGCCTGGCGGAGCGCGGAACACCGGCGTTCGCCGGGCGCGCGGAGAGTTCGTGGCCTTTCTCGACAGCGACGACACCTGGGCGGCGGAGTTCCTCTCGTCCCAACTGGCGATGTTCGAGGCCGATCCGGGTCTGGACCTGGTCTACGCCGATGCGCTGCTGGTGGGCGACTCACCGCTGGCCGGACGCACACTCATGGAGGTCGCGCCGTCCCAGGGTGAGCCAACGTTCGAACGGCTCGCCGCGGAGGAATGCACCGTCTTCACCTCTACCGTCGTTGCTCGCAAGCGAGCGCTCCTCGACGCCGGTCTGTTCGACGAGCAGTTCTTTCACTCGGAGGATTGGGACCTGTGGTTGCGCCTCGCGCACCGCGGAGGCCGCATCGCCTACCAGCGGCGGGTGTTGGCCTGCCACCGTGCGCACCCCCAGAGCTTGACGGCGCAGAGCGGAGCCTTGCTTCGCGGGCCGATTCGGGTCGCGGACAAGGCGATCTCCGCGCTCTCGCTGATGCCCCACCAACGTGCGCTGTTGGAGAAGCGCGCCCAGTGGTATGCGGCGCACCTCGCCTTGATGGATAGCAAGCGCCATCTGGTGGACGGACGCTTTCGGGAGGCTCAACGACTACTGCGCGAGGCTAACATCACGTTGAAAAGCAAGAAATTGCGGACGGCTGCCTTTCTCCTACGGTTGACCCCTTCTCTCTTGCGGAGGCTCTATTTGCTGCGGAACCGGTGGTGGCTCGGGTCACCTCTGACCCGTGCGCGGTGACCGCCCTTAGCGGTCGGCGCGCAACCGCCCCGCGGGCGAGCTGGCCCCTCCGATCGCGCATT
>JADGGV010000338.1 GCA_019689775.1 Gemmatimonadota bacterium | reverse complement strand
GTGGTGATCGCGTACTCCGCGTGGCAGCGGCTGTACGACGGCGACCGGTCGGCGATCGGGCAGACGCTCCGTCTCGGCTCGGAGCAGGCGACGCTGGTCGGCGTGATGCCGGAGGGCTACGGCTTCCCGGTGAACGAGGAGATCTGGACGCCGCTCCGCGCGAGCGCGGTGCGCTACGGGGTGCGGGAGGGTCCGGCGGTCATGATGTTCGGCCGGCTGGCGCCGGGTGCGACGCTGGAGCAGGCGCAGGCCGAGCTGGAGACGCTCGCGGCGGCATCGGGGGCGCCCGGGGAGCGGCTGCGCCCGAAGGTCCGCCGCTTCGCGACCGGCGGCAACGACGCCGTCTACGCCGCCCTGTTCAACGTCCCGGTCCTGTTCTTCCTCCTCGTCGTCGGCGCGAACGTGGCGACGCTGCTGTTCGCCCGCACGGCGACGCGCGAGAGCGAGATCGCGCTGCGCAGCGCGCTCGGCGCGAGCCGACGCCGGATCGTCCTCCAGCTCGCGGCCGAGGCGCTGGTGCTCACGGCGATCGCGGCGATGCTGGCGCTCGTGGTCGCGGACCGGGGGCTCCGCTGGGGGATGGCGCTGTTCTGGGAGGTGCAGCAGATGCGGCCGCCGTTCTGGTGGGAGCCCGGCCTCTCCACCGCCGGCGTCCTCTACGTCTGCCTGCTCGCGCTGGCCGGCGCGGCCATCATCGGCGGGATCCCCGCGCTCCGTGCGACGCGCCGCCAGCTCCGGCCCCATCTCGCGCAGCCGGGCGCGGGCGGCTCCGGGCTGCGCTTCGGCCGGGTCGCGACCGGCGTGATCGTCGTCCAGGTCGCGCTCTGCGTCGCGTTCATCCCCGTGGCGATCACGAACGGCCAGCCCGTGTTGGCGGAGCGGCACGGCGCGGCGTTCCCCGCGGCGGCCTTCCTGACCGGTCGGCTAAGCCGCCAGGCCGACGACGCGCCGACCGCCGCCGGCGCCGGATCGGAGGAGCGCATGGCCGACCCAGGCGCCGCAACGCTCTTCGACGAGGTGCGGCGCCGCCTCGCCGCCGACCCCGCCGTCCTCGCCGCGACCCGCTCCAGCCGCCTCCCCGGGTTCAACCACCCGCTCGTGCGGCTCGCGGTCGAGGGCGACTCCGGGATCGTTCACACCGTGCGGCAGGTCGCCGTCGATCCGAACTACTTCGACGTCATGGGCGCGCGCATCGTCGCCGGCCGCACGTTCACGGAAGGCGACGTCGCCGGCACCAACGCCATCGCCATCGTGGACCGGGACTGGGCGCGCGAAACGTTCGGGGGACGGAGCCCGATCGGGCGACGCATCCGCTACCCGGAGCGGCCCGGCGAGGAGGGGAAGCGCTGGTACGAGATCGTCGGCGTCGTGACCGGGATGGAGCGCGCGATCGGGCCCGGGACGAGCGTCGCCGTGTTCCACCCGCTCCGGTCGGCGGAGGCGGGCTCCGTGGAGTTCTACCTGCGGACGGCCGGGCGGCCGGCGACGCTCGCGCCGCGGGTCCAGGCGCTCATCGCCGCCGTCGACCCCGACCTCACCGTGAGCGACCTCATGCCGCTCGACGCGGTGTGGCGGCCCGTCGAGCGCGGGAACGTCGCCCTCGTCGCCGGCCTCTTCGTCGTCGCCGGCATCATCCTGTTGTTCGCGCTGATGGGGATCTACGCGCTGATGTCGTTCACGGTCGCGCAGCGTGCCCGCGAGATCGGCATCCGCGCCGCGCTCGGCGCCGATCCCCGCCGGATCCTCGCCGCGATCTTCTCGCGCGCGCTGATGCAGCTCGGGCTCGGCGTCCTCCTCGGCGCCGCGCTCTCGAGCCTCGCCGTCATGGATGCACCGGGCGGGCTCCGCCTCGTCGCCGGCGTCGCCGTCGCGATGGCCGCGGTCGGCCTCGTCGGCTGCATGGTCCCGGCACGGCGCGCGCTCCGCGTCCAGCCGATCGACGCGCTGCGGGCGGAGTAGACGGGCGCGTCACGCCGCCCCGAGCGCGCACGCCTGCCGGCGCGCCGGCTCTCACCGCCGCCAACGCCCGGCGCGGCGCCGCCCCCTCACCTCACCGGCACCGCGGGTACGCCGGGTCCGGCCCCGAGATCGCCGGGCGGTGTGTTCGCTCCGAGATCGCCCACATGACCGCGTGCACGAAGCGGCCGATGCGCGCCATGTGGTCGTAGTCGACGTACTGCGGCTCGTCGGTCAATTGGTGGTAGTCCTCGGCGTAGCCGGTCGAGAGGTACGTGACCGGCACGCCGTGGTGCACGTAATTGACCTGATCGCTGCGGCAGAACCGGTTCATCGGGTTCGCCGGCACGTCCCAGGAGCGGTCGATCGCCATCGGCTCGGCGATGACCGCGTTGACGGAATCGATGATGTCGCCGAACTCGCGCGACAGCCGGCGCGAGCCGAGCGTCTGGATCGAGTTCGGGCCGCCGAACTTCACCTGGTCCGCGCGCCCCTTCCCCTCCATGTCCATGTTCAGCGCCGCGGCGATGGAGTCGAGCGGCACCGTCGGATGGTCCGTGAACCACCGCGAGCCCAGCAGCCCCGCCTCCTCCCCCGTGTGCGAGACGAAGAGGATCGAGCGCGCCGGGTGCTCGCTCGCGAACTTCTCCGCGACCTCGAGCAGGATCACGGTGCCGGAGCCGTCGTCGTCCGCGCCGTTCATGATCGAGTCCCGGCGCGGCGGCCGGATGCTGCGCGCATGGGCGATGAGCGAGTCGATGACCTGCTGCTGCGCCGGGGTCGGCCGGCAGACCGGGTCGTTCGCGCCCTGCCGCCGCGTCACCATGTTCACCGCGCGCAGCGAGTCGTGGTCGACGGCGGTCGCGGTCGTGCCGACGTGGTCGTTGTGCGCGCTCAGCAGCACGAACTCCCCCGCCCGCGCCGGATCCGAGCCCGGCAGGATCGCGACGACGTTGCGCGCCGGCGTCGGCGACATGCGGAACACCGCGCGCCAGCTCGCCGTGACCGGCCGCCCCGTCTCGCCCACGGTCAGCCGGTCGAGCGGCTTGCCGAACAGGCGCGCCGCGGCGTCCGGGGCGACGACGGCGCCCGCCGGCGCCGCAGCCTCCCCACCCTCCGGCTTCATCGCCGGCCGGGGCCGGAACGCCGCGGCGGCGGTTGCGGCATCGAACGGCTCGACGAACAGGACCGCCACCGCGCCCGCCTCCCGGGCGCGCTCGTCGCGGCGACGGGCCGGCGCCGCCTGCCCGCGTGCCCGCGCCGCCGAATCGGCGGCGATCGCCGCGGCGGCGCCGAAGCGGTCGGGCGCCGAGTCGCAGCGGAGGATCGGCCCGGCGGCGCGCTGGGCGCGCGGGAGCGGCGGCCCACCGACGTAGACCGCCACCTTCCCCCGGAACGCCGCGGGATCGAGCGGCGTCGTGTCGCCCCAGCGGCCGGCGAAGACGACGGGCACGCCCCGCACGTCCGCGACCATTCCCGTGCCGGCCGCCCCCGAGGGCGGGAGCGGCAGCCAGTCGGCGCCGGGCCGCAGCGCCGCGCCGCCGACCGTCAGGCGCGACGCCGCGCGGTCGAACGCCAGCGTGCCGTACGGCAGCGTCTGGAAGTACGTGCCGGCGTCGCCCGCCGGCCGCAGCCCGAGCCGGGCGAACTCGCGGGCGATGTACTCCGTCGCCTTGAAGTTCCCCAGCTCGCCCGCGCGCCGGCCGGCCATCGAGTCGTCGGCAAACTGATAGAGACGCGTGCGAAGGTCCGCGGCCGTGATCTCGGGCGACGTCGGCCGGGGCGCCCACGTCCGCGGGCCCTCGTCGGCCCAGACCGCTCCCGCGGACGAGACGCTGCGACTGCCGCCTTGCGCCGACAGCGGCGCGGCCGAGCAGACGAGGAGCACGAGGGCTGCCCGCGACGCAGCCCGTGAAACGCGCGACATCGTGTGGCTCCTGGCGAGGGGGATGCGCGACCCGGCACGGCGGCGGGCCGCCGCACCGCGGCGCAAGGTTAGCCCCGAGGCCGTCGGGGCGCCAGGCCCGATGCCAGGGCGCGCCGGCGCCCTCCGCGTCCGGGCGGACGCGGGCGCCTACCCGCGCCGCCGGCGGCCGCGCCCCGGCCGCCCCCGACACCGTCACGTCCCGGGGCGCGCCCGCCCCGCCGCCGACCGCCCGATCGCCCGAACTAACGATTCCGCACGAACACGCGTCTACCCTTCAGCCGGAGGCGCCGAGGAGGGCGCCCGGCGAATCGGTTGGACGCCGCCGCCGTACTGGCGGCGCAGGACGAAGGAAGGAACCGACATGCGACGCACTCTCCTGGCCGGCCTCGCGCTGGCCACGACGCTGGGCCTGGCACCGGCGCTGGCGGCGCAGCAGCCGCAGGCGCCGGCCACGCAGCAAGGCGAGCATGCCGCCCGGAGCCCCCGATGGGGCCGCGGCGAGCACCGCTTCGGCCACGGACCGTTCCGCGGCATCGAGCTCTCGCAGGCGCAGAAGGAGCAGGTCAAGGCGATCCACGAGCGCTACGCCGCGCAGTTCCGCACGCTGCGCGAGCAGTTCCGCCCCGTCGCGCAGGAGCTGCGCGCCGCGCGGCAGAAGGGGGACACGGCCGCGGTGAAGGCCGCGCGCGAGCGCGTCCGCCCGCAGATGGAGCAGATGCGCGCGCTGCGCCAGAAGGAGTTCCAGGAGGTTCGGGGCGTGCTGACGCCCGAGCAGCAGAAGCGGCTCGACCAGAACCGGAGCGAGCTGAAGGCGCGCATGGAGCACCGCCGCTCCGAGCACAGGGCGCACCGCGCCCGCGCCGCCGAATCGCGCTCCTGAGCCGGAGCGGACCGCGGCCGGGCGCGGGCGCGGCCCCCCCCGCGCCGGGGGCGCCCCCCCCCCCCCCCCCCCCCCCG
>JADGGV010000337.1 GCA_019689775.1 Gemmatimonadota bacterium | reverse complement strand
GGCCGCCCAACCCCCCCCCCCCCCCGGCCCCCCCCCGGGGCGGGGGGCGCTTCACAGGATCGACGGGTCGGTCCGGACGTACCCGGCCGCGCCCGGGGCCAACGCATCCGACACCCGGGCCGTCGACGTCCGGCCTCTCGTCGTCCTTACACGGGCGCGGTCGGTCGGACGGACCCGGCCCGGAACCCGAGCCCGCCCGGGGCCGGCCGCCTTCAGCCGTTCGGGCGCCGCCGGCGCGGGCGCTTGCCGCGCCGCGCGCCGAGCCACTCCTCGCCCGCATCGGACGCCTGCGGCGCGAACGGCCACGCCGGCCGCGCGTCCTCCGCCGGCTTCGCCACCGGCGCGGCGTTCGGCTCGCGCAGTTCCTCGATCGCCGCGCGCGTCTCCATCTGCACCGCCGCGCGGCGCCGCTCCCGCTCCAGGCGGTGACGCCGGCGCCGCACCAGCAGCAGCGCCGCGGCCCACGCTTCCCACGTAATGAGGATCTCGATCATGCCGGGGAGCCCACGTCGGAAAAACTCGGGTAGGAGGGGAACGAGCGTTCCCCGATCGTGTAGTTTCGACACACCGCGGCCCGGGCTTTAGCGCCGTCGCGGCGCCCGGGCGCCGGCCTTGCCGTCCGACGCCGCGGCCGGTACAACTATGCGTCCGTCGAGCGCCGCGCCCCGCGTCCCGACGCCGGGGCGGTGCGGGGAACGATTCCGACCCTCGCGGTTACTGTGCGCATGTCGCAGCGGTGTCGAACCTTCCGCGTTTCCCTGCGCCGCGCCGGCGTCGCTCGCTGGCTCGGCGGCGTGCTCGTCGTCGTGGCGGGCTGCGCGCCCAGGACTCCGGCCACGACCACGCCTGCGTCGCAGCCCACGCCTCCGGCGGCCGACGCGGCGCTCGAGCGGGAGGCGGTCGCCGCCACCGCGCTGCGCCAGCCGGTGCAGCTCGTCTTCGACTGGAACCTGCGGGACCGGGATGCCCGCTTCGGCGGCCGCGGCTCGGCGCGCGTGGAGCCGGAGTACAAGGCGCGGCTCGACCTCTTCGGCCCCCGCGGCGAGGGCTACTTCAGCGCGGCGGTCGTGGACACCACGCTGCGCGTCCCGGCGGCCGTCGCCGAGCGGGTCCCGGTGCCGCCGCCCGCGCTCCTCTGGAGCACGCTCGGCGTCCTCCACCCGCCGGCCGACGCGCGGCTCACCGCGACCCGGCGCGAGGGCGCCGCAACGCGCCTCGAGTACACCCGCGGCGACGAGCGCTGGCGCTTCACCCTCGAGGACGGCCGCCTCCGCCGCGCCGAGCTGGACCGCTCCGGCGGCCGCCAGACCGTCGAGCTGAAGGGCACCGCCGAGCTGGGCCTGCCGAAGCAGGCGGTCTACCGCGACTACGCCGCCTTCCGCGAATTGACGCTCACGTTGGACCACGCGAATGCAGCGCAACCGTTCCCGCCGGACACGTGGACCCCGGGCGCTCGCTAGCGCCGCCGCCCTCGCCGCCGCGCTCCTCGCGGGCGCCTGCAACTACGGCTTCAGCGGCGGCGGCGGCTTCCCGCCCTCGATCCGGACGATCTACATCGAGGCGCCCGAGAACGAGACCGACCGCGTCGACCTCAGCGACCAGCTCCTGGCCGAGATGAACCAGAAGCTGCCGCGCTCGCTCGGTGTCCGCCCCGGCACGCGCGACGGCGCCGACGCCGTCGTCCGCACCAAGATCCTCCGCTACGACGATTCCGCCGGGAACTACCGCACGGACGCCGTGGCGACCACGGGCGCGGTCAAGGTCATCCAGAACCAGGTCAACATCGCCATGTCGGTGCAGATCATCGACCGGAAGCGCAACGAGATCCTCTGGGAATCCTCGAGCCTGGCCGGGCAGGGGCAGTACAACCCCGACAAGGAGAGTGACCGCGACGGCCGTCGGCTCGCCATCGAGCGCCTCGTGCAGGCCATCATCGATGGCGCGCAATCCCAGTGGTGAGCGCTTCATGGCCCTGCGCCTAGGCACCCGCGGCAGCGCGCTCGCCCTCTGGCAGGCGCGCCACGTCAAGGAGCGTCTCGAGGCGGCCCACCCCGGCCTCCTCGTCGATATCGTCATCCTCCACACCACCGGCGACCGCATCACCGACGTCCCGCTCGCGAAGATCGGCGACAAGGGCCTCTTCACGAAGGAGCTCGACCGCGCCCTCGACAGCGGACAGGTCGACCTCTGCGTCCACTCCCTGAAGGACGTCCCGACGCGCATGCCCGACGGCCTCGCGCTCGGCGCCATCCTGGAACGCGAGGACCCCCGCGACGCCTACGTCCCGGGGCAGGGCAGCGCCCCGCGCCTCGCCGACCTCCCCCCCGGCGCGCGCGTCGGCACCTCCTCGCTCCGCCGCCGCGCCCAGCTCCTGCACGCGCGCCCCGATCTCCAGGTCCTCGACCTTCGCGGCAACCTCGATACGCGCCTCGCCCGCCTCGCCGATGGCGCCTTCGACGCCGTCATCCTCGCGCTCGCCGGCCTCCGCCGGCTCGGCCACGAGGACGCCGTCGGCGAGGTCCTCGGCCCGCCCGACTGGCTCCCCGCCGTCGGCCAGGGCGCCCTCGCGGTCGCCATCCGGGAAGGCGACGCCGCCACCGCCGGCTTCGTCGCCGTCCTCGACCATCCGCCCACGCGCGCCGCCGTCGCCGCCGAGCGCGCCTTCCTCCGCACGCTCGAGGGCGGCTGCCAGATCCCGATCGGCGCCATCGCCGACGTCGCCGGCGACTCGCTCGCGCTCGACGGCTTCGTCGCCTCGCTCGACGGCCGGGAATACCTCCGGTCCAGCATCGCGGGGCCGGCCGCCGAGGGCAGCCGCCTCGGCCGCCGCCTCGCCGAGACGCTCCTCGCCGACGGCGCGCACCGCGTCCTCGCCGAGGTGCGCCGCCTCTCGGCCGCCCAGCTCCCGCACGCCAGCGCACCGTGAGCCGCCCGGTTCCGCCGCTCGACAAGATCCTCACCCGTGACCGACTGCTGGCGCGGTTCCCACGCCCCCGCAGCGAGCGGGTCGTCTTCACGAACGGCTGCTTCGACCTCCTCCACCGCGGCCACGTCGAGTACCTCTTCGCCGCGCGCGCCCTCGGCGACGCCCTCGTCGTCGGCCTCAACACCGACGACTCCGTCCGTCGCCTGAAGGGCCCCGGCCGCCCGCTCGTCCCCGAGCACGACCGGGCCTTCGTCCTCGCCGGGCTCGCCTGCGTCGACGCCGTCGTCCTCTTCGACGAGGACACGCCGCGCGACCTCATCGCGGCGCTCCTCCCCGACGTCCTCGTCAAGGGCGGCGACTACCGCCCCGAGGACGTCGTCGGCCGCGCCGAGGTCGAGGCCGCCGGTGGGCGCCTCGTCCTCATCCCCGTCGTCGAGGGCCGCTCCACGACCGGACTCCTCCACCGCATCCGGAGCCAGCAAGGATGACCATGCCTCCGCCGCGCACCACGCGCGCGAACGATCAGCTCCGCCCCGTCACGCTCGAGCGCGGCGTCGCCCCCTTCGCCGAGGGCTCCTGCCTCGTCTCCTTCGGCGCCACCCGCGTGCTCTGCACCGCCACCGTCGAGGACGGCGTCCCCGAGTGGCGCCGCGGCGCCGGTGCCGGCTGGGTCACCGCCGAGTACGCCATGCTCCCCCGCGCCACCACGCGCCGCACGCCCCGCGAGCGCGGCCGCGTCGGCGGCCGCACCCAGGAGATCCAGCGCCTCGTCGGCCGCGCGCTCCGCGCCGCCGTCGACCTCGACGCCCTCGGCGAGCGGACCATCACCATCGACTGCGACGTCCTCGCCGCCGACGGCGGCACCCGCACCGCCGCCATCACCGGCGCCGCCGTCGCACTCCACGACGCCGGCATCTGGCTGCTCTCCCACTCGCTCGTCCCCCGACACCCCCTGCGCGAGCTGGTCGCCGCCGTCAGCGTCGGCATCTCCGCCGGCGAGGTCCGCCTCGACCTCGAGTACCTCGAGGACGTCGCCGTCGACGTCGACCTGAACCTCGTCGCCCTCGAGTCCGGCGCCTTCGTCGAGATCCAGGGCACGGCCGAGCACGCCCCCTTCGACCGCGAGCGCCTCGACGCCATGCTCGACGTCGGACTCCGCGGCATCCGGCAGCTCATCGACCTCCAGCGCCGCGCCCTCGGCCGCTGAACCCGTCCGTGCGCGTCGCACTCGCCACCCGCAGCGCGGACAAGCTCCGCGAGATCCGCGAGATCCTCGCCCCGCTGCCGCGTCTCGAGATCATCGGCCTCGACGACCTCGGCATCGCCCCCTCGCCCGACGAGGACCACATCGAGGCCTTCGACTCCTTCCGCGAGAACGCCCTCGCCAAGGCCCGCTTCTTCGCCGCCGGCACCGGCCTCATTACGCTCGCCGACGACTCCGGCCTCGTCGTCCCCGCGCTCGGCGGCGCCCCCGGAGTCTTCAGCAAGCGCTTCTCCGGCCGCACCGACCTCACCGGCCCGCGCCTCGACGAGGCCAACAACCGCCTCCTCCTCGAGCGCCTCCGCGACGTCCCACCCGAGCGCCGCGGCGCCTTCTACGTCTGCGCCGCCGCCGCCGCGTTCCCCGACGGACGCGTCGCCGTCGCCCTCGGCACCACGCCCGGCCGCATCGCCGACGCCCCGGACGGCTCCGCGGGCTTCGGCTACGACCCGCTTTTCCTCGTCCCCGAGCTCGGCGTCACCCTCGGCCGCGTCTCCGCCGACGTGAAGCACCGCCTCAGCCACCGCGGCCGCGCCTTCCGCGCCCTCGCCACCCGCCTCCACTGAGCGGTCCACGCGCCGCCGCATCCGGGCCACCACCATCGCCGGGCCACGCCCCGCGCCCCCTCCCCACTTGACCCGCCTCGAACGCCCCCGC
>JADGGV010000336.1 GCA_019689775.1 Gemmatimonadota bacterium | reverse complement strand
GCACCGCCGGCCCGCGCGCCCCCCCCGCCCCCCCCGGTACCCCCTGGGGGCCCCCGCCGGTACCCGGGCGGGGGCCCCGACCACCGTGCACCCTGCCGCCTAGCGCAGCACCGAGTACCCCAGCATCAGCGACACCGACTGGCTCTTCACGTCCGGCCCCGCCGCGTTCTCCGTCAGCCGCGACAGCCCCCGGACGATGCGGAGATCCAGGTTCAAGGCGCCGAGGCCGCCCACCCCCAGGTCGATCCCCGCCGCGCCGACGATCCCCTTGTCGGCGCTCTTCATCAGCGCGCTCGCGCTCGAAAGCTGTGGGTCCTTGCAGTCCTGCGTCTCCTCGCTCGCGACGCTCGCGAGCGAGTACTCGCACTTCAACTGCCAGGCGTACACCGGGCCGGCCGCGACGTACGGGCGCAGCATCCGCGCGCCCGGGATCGGCAACGACAGCTTCGCCAGCACCGGCACCTCGATGTAGTCCATGCTGAACTCGCACAGCGCCGAGGCGGGCGTCCCGGCCGGGCCGCAGTCGAACGTCGACGCCTGCGTCTTCGTCCCGCGCTGCGCGTAGTAGACCTCCGGCACCAGCGACACCGGGCCGACGTGCGCCAGCGGGATCACCGCGCCCAGCTTCAGCGCCGTCTTCGACTCCGAGTCCGTGTCCCCGCCCACGAACTTGCTCAGGTTCGCGCCGCCGCGGAGCCCGAACTGCGCAGCGGCCGGCCGCGCCGCCACCACCAGCGCCAGCACGGCAAGGAGCACGTACAGACCAGCGCACTTCCGCATGTGGAGACCTCGCTCGCTCAGGGGACGTATCCGGCGGCGGACGCCGCGCGGGTGCTACGGAAAGCCGGGCGGGAATCCTCCCTCCGCCCGTCGACGCACAAGGGTCGGCGCCCCCGCCGCGCGTCAGGCGGCGCGCCGCGGAGAGCGGGCTCGCGCCGGGGTGGTGGGGCGCGAGGATGCGGACGGCGCCCGGGTGGGGCCGCCGCCGTCCGCGCGGACCGCGGCCGCCCGGATCCGCCCACCCGGGCGGCGCCGCTCAGATCACTCGGCCGCCGGGGCCGCGATCAGCTTCCGCGCCTGCGGGCCCAGGACGGGCAGCTCCCACTCCTGCCCCTGGTAGGCCTTGAACATCAGCAGGATCCAGAGGAAGAACGCGCCCAGCCCGCACCCGAGCGACAGGAGGATGCCGATGATCCAGCCGATGATCGGGACGACGCCGAGCACCGCGCTCAGGATGGTCAGTGCGATCCAGACCACGACCAGGGCCAGCGAGACGGCGATCGACTGGGCGGCGTGGAACCGGACGAAGCGGTCGTTCTTCTCGACCACCAGGAAGAAGATCCCGGTGAACGCGCCCAGGAAGTACGACAGCGCACCCGCCACGTTCGACGGCAGACCGGTCCCGCCGCTGCTGCGCTGAACCTCGGACATCGCATCCTCCGGCTCTCGGGTGACGGCGCCGACGGTCGTCGGCGCCCGGGGGCCACATGGCCGCTCGAGGCGGCCCGCGGACGGCTACCGGCCCAGGCTCATCTGCGCCCCGGCCAGCCGTAGCCGGAGCGAGTCGAGGTGGGGAGCCCGGGCCTTGAACGTCTCGACGAGGTCCGGCGGCAGCGACGCGTACGCCTGCGCCTCCTGCTGGCCGGCCTGCGCCTGCATCTGCTCGAGGTTCTCGCGCACCCGCGCCCGCGCCTCCGGCGGCAGCGACGCCGTGTCCACCCCCTGCGGCACGGCCATGCGCGCCATCATCGCCGATCCGGCGCGAGCCTGGAGCGCCGCCTCGATCTGCCGGGACACCGACGTCCACCGCTCCAGCGCCATCCCGGCGCCCTGGGCGCCGATCTTCTGGAGGTTCGCGGGGAGCGCATCCCCGATCGCGTTCAGCGTGTCGTCCGCCGTCGTCGCGGCCTTGAGCCGTTCGGCCGCCCGCCGCAGCGCGTCCAGCTCGGCCTGCACGCCCCGCTCGTACGCGTCTAGGTCCGCGGCCGTGAGCACCGTCGGCTCCGCCGGGCTCGGCGCGGCCGGCGCGGGCTGCGCCGCCGGGGCATCCGCCGCCGGTCCCGCCGCCTCGCCGGACTCGGCGGCCGGCTGCGCGCGGCCACAGGCGAACGCCGACATCACCAGGAGCGATACGACCAGAGGCAGAAGCGGCCGACGGTGGGGCACGTCGCCTCCTTCGTGGTTGGAGAGGAGATGGGATGGCCCGCTCCGTGCAGCAGGGCCGACGGCGACCAAAGATAATACGTCCCGCCCCGGCGCGCCCCCATCCGACGGAAGCTCCTGTCGGACCGCGACTTGCCGCCGCCGCCCCGGCGGTACCCGGCGGTCCGGGGCGGCGGCGACGGCCACGGCGCGGCGTCAGAGCCGCTCCACCCGGTAGCCTTTCGCCCGCAGGAGCGCGACGACGCCCCCGCGCCCGACCAGGTGCCCCGCGCCGACGACGACCAGCACGTCCTCGCCGCCCCGCAGCATCGCCTCGATCTGCGGCACCCAGCGCGCGTTCCGATCCGCCAGCAGCGCCGCGGCGAGCCCCGGGTACGGCGCGATCTCGCGGTTGACCAGCGACTCCAGCGTCTCGGCGTCGCCCGCCTTCCACGCATCCGCGATGCGCCGGACATCGACGCCGGTGCTGTCCAGCCGCTCCAGCGTCGAGCGGAGGAACGTCTCCTGGTCGGCCGGCGAGAGGCCGTCGAACAGGCCGAGCTGGACGTCCGCGCTCTCCAGCGCGCCCAGCGCCTTCCCGGCCTCCCGCGCCGCCCGCGCGTAGTGCATGTCGACGCCGTACTCCGGCCGGAGCCCGACCTTCTGGTACTCGAGCTGAGACAACATGAGCGCGAGGAGCCACGGCTTGACGCCCTCGACCATTGCGACGGGGAGGCCGTACGCCCCCAGCTTCGCCTCGAGCAGCGCGTACGTCTCCGGCGACAGCACCGCCCGCAGCGTCTGCCCCTCCGGCAACCGGCCGCGCAGCACCAGCTCCGGCGCCCGCGCCTGGAGGCTGTCCAGGTCCGCCTCGAGCACCACCCGGTCCGCCGCGGCGAACGCGCGCTCGATCGCCGGCGCCAGCGGGTACGCGTCCGGCGTCAGCAGGTGCACCGACCCGAGCAGGTACACCGTCGCGTGGGCGCCCGTCACCTTCCACAGGATGTGCCGGGCGGGGGCGCCCGCCACCGTCGCCGGCGAAGCCGCCGCGCGCGGCGCCGCCGCCGTCTGCGCCTGGAGCGCGCCCGCGCCCGAGAGCGCCCACGCCGTGAACGCGGGCGCGACGATGCGCCGGAGCCGGGTCATCATGGTCTCATGACGAGTTCCACTTTCGCTCCCGAAGACCCGGGAGCGAATGCGTGGGCGAAAGCGGGAGCGGGACAGGCGGACACAGCGTTGCCGGACCGGTTGTCACTCCCCTCGGGGATGGCCGGCCGGCGGGCGACGCCGAGCGGCACGGGACCGGGCTTCGGAGCTTGGAGCGGCGCCGGCGCCGCGGGCGGGTTCGGCGCCGGCGCGAGGTGCGGCGCGTCGGTTCGACCGCCCCGGGCCGCGCGCGCTCACGCCGGCCGTAGGTCGACAGCCATCTCCACCTCCGGCGCCCAGAGGAAGCCCGGAAGCAGCCGGAACCCCGCCTTCTCGTACGAGCGCACCGCCGCCCGGTTCGACGGCTCGACCGACAGCCACACGCGCCGGTAGCCGGCGTCGCGCGCCAGGTCCACCGCGATGCGGTTCAGCTCCGTGCCGATCCCCCGGTTGCGCACCGATTGGTGGAGGAAGTTCGCCAGCTCCGCCGCGCCCTCCTCCTCCATCGGGATCAGCATCGCGTGCCCGGCCAGCACGTCGTCGACCTCCACGACCAGATGCGTGCCCGTCGCCAGCACCCGGTCCAGCCAGCGGTCCAGCGCCGCGTCACCCGCCGGCGGCAGCCCCTGCGCCGCGCGTTTCGGCTCGAAGTCCCGGTACATCGCGCGCAGCGCCGGCCGGTCCGCGGGCGTCAGGTATCGGACGCGGAACGTCCGCCCCTTCTTGTCGGTCATGGCCAGTGGTAGTTCCGGCACCGGTGGATCAGAACGCGAGTCCCCATCCGGTCAGCAGCGGGAGAACCTTCCGGCGGACGGACGCGACCGTGCGCGCGTTCGCCGCCTCGACTTCCGCCCGGCGGCCGGACGGCGCGAAGGCGTCCGGCGGGTCGCGGAGCGTGACCGGCACATCCACGCGGGATTCGAGCCGAACCCGCCGCACCCACTCCGGCGGGAGCGCGTCCGGCGCCTCGATCCCGCATAGCCCGGCCCAGACCAGCGTCCAGGCCCGCGGCACCACCGTGTACGCGGCGTAGCCGCCGCCCCCCGTCGCCACGATCCGCCCGCCGCAGTGCCGATCGGCCACCTCGCCCACCACCTTCGTCGCTTCCTCGTAGAGCCGGGTCGTACAGCGCAGGTGGGTCAATGGGTCCAGCACGTGCGCGTCGCAGCCGTTCTGGAGCACGATCACGTCCGGACGAAACGCGTCCGCCAGCTCCGGCACCAGCGCCCGGAACGCCGCCAGGAACGAGTCGTCCTCCGTGTGCGCGTCCAGCGGCACGTTCACCGAGTAGCCGTACCCGTCGCCCGCGCCCAGCTCGTCGGGGAAACCCGTGCCCGGGAAGAGGTACGTGCCGCTCTCGTGGAACGACACCGTCAGCACGTCCGGGTCGCCGTAGAAGATCTGCTGCACCCCGTCGCCGTGATGCGCATCGTAGTCGATGTACATCACGCGCGCCGAATGCTCCCGCTGCATCCAGCGGATCGCCACCGCCAGGTCGTCGTAGATGCAGAACCCCGCCGCCTCCGCCCGCCGCGCGTGATGCAGCCCCCCCGCCGGATTGAACGCCCGCTTCACC
>JADGGV010000335.1 GCA_019689775.1 Gemmatimonadota bacterium | reverse complement strand
GAGCGGGAGCGGGAGGGAGGGAAGGACCGGGAGCGAGGACGGGAGCGAGAGCGAGAGCGGACACGGCGCCGCGGCGCTCGTGCCGTTCGTCGCCGGGATCGCGCGGCGCGCGCCGATCGGGCCGCTGCGCTGGCCGGCGGTCGCGTGGCGGACGCCCCAGGGATGGCCTGGATCGCGCCAGCTCCGGCCTTGACGCACGGCGGCAGCCTCCTCGCGGACGACGGGGACGAGCCCTTGCACAAAAAAAACAAAACCATTTTAGACAGGATGAACAGGATCACACCTGATAGTTAACTACTTACAACACAATTCGCGCTAGAGAACATATCCGAACAATCCTCCGCGCCGCGGGCGAGTCCTTGGGCTCAGTTTCGGCCCCATCAGCCGCCCGGCGACAACGGGCCTCCCACCGTCCCACGAGCACCGCCCCCTCATCATTCGCTTGCGCCCCATAGGACCACATTCAAGAGGGCAACGCATTCGAGTTCGCAGTTCGTTGTTTATCAGATGTTATCCTGTTCATCCTGTCCTATAAAGAAGTTCCCGGCCGCGCACCGTCCGCAGCCCCGGCGCGCCTCGTCCGTCCGCCGCGCGGGCGGCCGGGAGAGGGGGCTGGCGCACCGCTCGTCGCCATGATTTCTTAGCCCCACCTCGGGCCTCGCGCGACGCCGGGGCGAGGCACCGGTCCGCCAGGCCGCGACCATCCGGGGCGGCCTTCCGACCAGGGGTGGGAGGGACGAGGATGCACGCCGCCAAGCCAGGATCCGATTCCCCGGTTCGCGGGGTCGCCGTGCGGCGCGCGCGGCCCGCGCGTCGACTGCGCCACCGCGCGGCCCCTACGTTGCTCCTCATGGGCCTCGCCCTCGCGGGCGCCGCACCGGCCCGCGCGCAGGTCGCGGCGCAGGCGTCGCCCATGACGCGCCCCCAGGGCGCGCCGCTGACCGGCGCGCAGATCTACCGCGCCGCCTGTGCCAACTGCCACGGCGTGGACGGGCGGGGCTCATCCTTCAGCGTGGTGGGCTTCCGCGAGCCGGTCGTCCCGGACCTGGCCGACTGCCGGGCGACCACGCCGGAGACGAACCGGCAGTGGTCGGCGGTCGACCACAAGGGCGGGCCGGCCCGCGGCTTCTCCGCCCGGATGCCCGCGTTCGGCTCGGCGCTCTCCGACGACGAGATCCGGCGCGTGATCGAGTACATCCGCGGCTTTTGCGGGGACCGGCGCTGGCCGCGCGGCGAGCTGAACCTCCCGCGTCCGTTCTTCACCGAGAAGGCGTACCCGGAGAACGAGGTGGTGCTCGACGGCGCGTACGTGCACAGGCGCCCGCGCGCGCTGGACCAGACGCTCTTCTACGAGCGGCGGATCGGCACGCTCGGCCAGATCGAGCTGCTCGTCCCGTTCGGCGCCCACGAGCGCACGAACGATCTCGGGGCCCCGGCGCGGCGCTGGACCGGCGTGCGGCTGGGCGACGTCGCCGTCGCGTACAAGCGGGTGCTGTTCCACTCGCTCCGGGGCGGCACGATCCTGAGCGCCGCGGGCGAGGCGGCGTTCCCGACGGGCGACACGCGCGAGGGGTTCGGCGTCGGCACGACGGTGGTCGAGCCCGCGGTCCTCTTCGGCCAGCTCCTCCCCTGGGATGCGTTCCTCCAGGCGCAGGGCGCGGTCGGCCTGTCGATGAACCGCTCGAAGGCGCCGCACGAGGCGGTCTGGCGTGCGGTGCTCGGGAAGACGTGGATCCCGGTGCGCTTCGGCCGGGAGTGGTCGCCGATGGTCGAGGTCCAGGGCGTGCGGGAGCTGGTCGAGGGCGGCGTGACCGAGTGGGACATCGTCCCCCAGCTTCAGGTGACGCTCAGCCGGCGACAGCACGTCCGCGGGCTCCTGGGCTACCGCGTCCCCGTCGAGCGCGGCACCGAGCGCTCAAGGGAGTTTCTGGCGTACGTGCTCTGGGACTGGTTCGACGGCGGACTCTTCCAGGGGTGGTGAGGCGCCCCCGCGCCCACCGCCGATCCCGCCACCGCGCGAGGGACGGATGCACCGACTCGTCACGCTCCTCTTCCCGGCCGTCGCGATGGCCGCCGCGTACGCGACGCCGGCGCGGCGCCCGGTCCGCGGGCCGAGCCGACCGCCGGCGCTGTTCGAGACGCACGAGGTCTGCTTCGCGTGCCACAACCAGCTCTCCACGCGGGAGGGCACGGACGTGTCGATCGCGACGGACTGGCGCGCCTCGGTGATGGCCAACTCGTCGCGGGACCCGTACTGGCAGGCCTCGGTGCGGCGCGAGGTGATGGACCACCCGAGGGCGCAGGCGCACATCGAGGACGAGTGCGCGATCTGCCACATGCCGATGATGCGCTACCAGGCACGCGCGCAGGGGGAGCTGGGGAAGGTCTTCGAGAATCTGCCGCCGGACCTGGGCGGCGACTACCTGCCGCGCCTGGCCGCGGACGGCGTCTCCTGCACGATGTGCCACCAGATCCGGCCCGACCGGCTCGGCACGCCGGCCAGCTTCGTGGGCGGGTTCGTGGTGGACACGGTGCGCGAGCCGGGCCAGCGGATCGTCTACGGGCCGTGGGCGATCGACGCCGGCCGGACGCGGATCATGCACTCGTCGTCGACGTTCATCCCCACCGAGGGGCCGCACATCCGCGAGTCGGCGCTGTGCGCGACGTGCCACGAGCTCTACACGGAAGCGCTCGACGCGCAGGGGCGGCACATCGGCCGGCTCCCCGAGCAGGTCCCCTACCAGGAGTGGCTGCACAGCCGGTACGTGCGGGAGCGGAGCTGCCAATCCTGCCACATGCCGGCGGTGACGGACAGCATCGAGGTTTCCGGCGTCTGGGGGCGCCCGCGCCCGATGCTCGACCGGCACACGTTCCACGGCGGCAACTTCCTGCTCCTGCGGATGCTGGACCGGTACCGCGTCGACCTGCGCACGGACGCGCTGCCGCGGGAGCTGGATGCGGCGGCGCGCGGCACGATCGAGTTCCTGACGACGCAGGCGGCGCGCGTCGCCATCGAGCAGCCGCGCCTCGAGTCCGGCCGGCTGGAGGCCGACGTCGCGGTCACGAACCTGACCGGGCACAAGCTGCCGACCGCGTACCCCTCGCGCCGCGCCTGGCTGCACGTCACCGTCCGCGACGCCGGCGGGCGCGTGCTCTTCGAGTCCGGCGCGCTGCGCCCCGACGGCTCGATCGTCGGCAACGACAATGATGCGGACCCCACGCGCTTCGAGCCGCACTACCGGCGGATCACGAGCGCCGACCAGGTCCAGATCTACGAGCCGATCCTCCGCGACCCGCAGGGGCGCGTCACAACGGGGCTCCTCAGCTCGGTCGGCTACAACAAGGACAACCGCCTGCTTCCCGCCGGCTTCGACAAGGCGACGGCGCCGGGCGATGTCGCCGTGGTCGGCGACGCCGCGGGCGACCCCGACTTCGTCGGCGGCTCCGACCGCGTCCACTACTCCGTGCCCGTCGGCGCGGCGCCGGGGCCGCTGCGCATCGAGGCCAGCCTGTGGTACCAGCCGATCGGGTTCCGCTGGGCGCACAACCTGGAGCCCTACGACGCCGCCGAACCCCGTCGCTTCGTCGGCTACTACGAGGAGATGTCCGGGGCGACGGCGGTCGTGCTCGCCGCGGCGCGGGCCACGACCGCCGCCGGGGCGCCGTGACGGAGTCGCCCGCGGCGCCCCGTGGGACGCCGCTCCGCGTGCTGGCCTGGCCGGCGTTCCGGAACCGGCGCCGGAACCCGTACAACGCGCTCCTCTACGATGCGCTCCGGCGGCTCGGCGCGGAGGTCGAGGAGTTCTCGCCCGGCCGGCTGCTGGCCGGGCGCTACGACATCTGGCACCTGCACTGGCCGGACAGCCACCTGCGCGAGCGGCGCCGCGCGCTCGCCCGCCTGCGCCTGCACGCGCTGCTGCGCATGATGGACGTCGCGCGGCTGCGCGGCATCCGCGTCGTCTGGACGGTCCACAACCTCCGCGCCCACGAGGCGCGGCACCCCGCGCTCGAGCGCTGGTTCTGGCCGGAGTTCACGCGCCGTCTGGACGCGTTCATCGGCCTGAGCGAGGCCGGCCTCGCCGCCGCGCGCGCGGCGTTCCCCGCGCTCGCCGGCAAGCCCGGCTACATCGTGCCGCACGGGCACTACCGCGATGTCTACCCGAACGTCCTCGGTCGCGACGAAGCCCGCCGCCGGCTCGGCATCGCCGCCGGCGCCGGCGTCGTCGCCTTCGTCGGCCAAGTGCGGCCGTACAAGAACGTGCCCGCGCTGGTGCGGGCGTTCCGCGGGCTGGGCGGAGGCGACCTCGCGCTGCTCGTGGCCGGCAAGCCGTCGGACGCCGAGGCGGCGCGGGTGAGCGAGGCCGCGGCGGGCGATGCGCGCGTGCACAGCCGCCTCGAGTTCATCCCGGACGACGACCTTCAGCTCTACCTCAACGCGGCGGACCTCGTCGCCCTGCCCTACCGCGAGGTGCTGAACTCGGGGAGCGCGCTGCTGGCGCTCTCGTTCGACCGGCCGGTGCTCGTGCCCGCCCGCGGCGCGATGGCGGAGCTGCGACAAGCCGTCGGCGAGGCGTGGGTGCGGACGTACGACGGGGAGCTGAGCGCGCGCGAGCTGGCGGCGGCGCTGGCGTGGGCGCGCGCGCCGCGGCCGGCCGCGCGCGCGCCGTTGGACGCGCTCGAGTGGCCCGCGGTCGCGGGGCGGGGGCGGGGCCCGCGGGGCGGGGGGGGGGGCCGGGGGGGGGGGGGGGGGGGGGGGGGGGGGGGGGGGGGGCGGGGGGCCCGCCCCCCCCCGCGCCGTTGGACGCGCTCGAGTGGCCCGCGGTCGCGGCGCGGCTCCTGGCCGCGCTGGAGGCGGTGGCGGGCCGGGGCGTGAGGCGCGGGCGCGCC
>JADGGV010000334.1 GCA_019689775.1 Gemmatimonadota bacterium | reverse complement strand
CCCACCGGCCGCCACCCCCGCGCCGCTCCCAGCCGCTCCGCCCAGCCCGGGCTCCGTACCGCCGGACGGACCCGTGCGCGCGCGACGCGCTGGCGGCCGCCACCGCGGCTGCCCGGCGCATGAGCGGCGGCGCGGGCGCCTCCGCGGCGGCATCGGCGCGCCGCGCTGGACCGGTGTCGGGCGTCGCGCCCGGTATACGGGCTGGCCGGCAGCCGCTGGCGCACACACCTTGCTCGGGCCGCTCCGGCGCGGCGCGGGGTGATGCTGGTGACCCTGGCCGGGTGCCGGCGGCGCCACTGGCGGGGCGCATGTTTCACGTGAAACACTCCACACCGCCCCGACGGACGGCGCCGCGGGAGCGGGTGCAGCGGGTGCCGCTCGCCGCCAGCGACACCGGCCGCCGGCGGCGCCGCGACCATACCCCCGGCGGGGGGCTGCACGCCGCCCTTCGGGCGCCCGGCCCCCGACGGATCCCGTGACCGCGCCACCACGGCGCCGGGCCGCAGCGCGCCCGGTGCGCGTCGGGCCATGGCCCGGGATCCGGGCAGTCTCCCGAGTTCCGGGCCCGGTGCCGGGTTCCGGGCCGCCTCCGGCCGCTTCGGGCTCGGTCCCGGGATCGCCGCGGGCGCGCCCGATCACCGCGGCGCAACCCCGGGAGGCGCGGCGCGCGGGCCTCGGGTCGTCCAGTCGGCGCGGGGCGGGCGCCCGCGGGCGCAGGGGGTGTTCGGCAACTTCGATGGAGGTCGGATCTGGGATGAGCAGAGCTCGGCGGCGGTTCCGGGTACGGGGGCGCGTCCAGGGGGTCGGGTTTCGCTGGTGGACGGCCGAGCAGGCGCGCGAGCTCGGGTTGGCCGGCGTGGTCCGCAACGAACCGGACGGCTCGGTGCTGGTGGAGGCCGAGGGGGCGGAAGGGGCCCTGGCCGCGCTCCGCGCGCGGCTCGCGAGCGGCCCGCCGGCCGCGCGCGTCGAGGCGGTCGAAGAGCTCCCGCCCTCGGCCTCCATCCTCCCCAACCCGTTTCGCATCGACCACTGACACGGATTGCGCCCGTCCCGCATCGCCTGCGCGTCCCTCCCCGCCTCCGCGCGGCCGGCGGCGGACGCCGGCGCGGGGCCGGAGGTCGGCGCCGACCCGTGGAACCCGGAGCGGCGCGCCGAGCCGCTGCGGCTGGTGCGCGCCGGACGTCGGTGCCGCGATGGCCGCCAATCGCGGGTGGCTACGGGTAGGCTTGAGGCCCGCCGGCGAGATCGCCGACTGACGCGCCGGTCCCCGGCGCACGACGGGTAGAAAGCGGCCCCGTGGCGAGAATCGCCACGGGGCCGGCTTGCTTCCCCTGGTGGCCGATCGTCAGGCGCGTTGCACCTGGCGGCGCTGCCGCTCCCGGATGAGCTGGAGCTGCTGCGGGAGCGAGGCGACGTTCAGCGACACGTAGTAGAGGTTCAGCCCCGACGCGAAGTTGATGAAGAAGACGGTCCACAGGATCGGCATGAACCAGGTCATCATCTTCATCTGCGCGTTCGGCTGCGGCGTGGAGCGCAGGCTGAGCCACTGTAGCGCCAGCATGCTGGCGCCGAGGAGGACCGGCAGGACGTAGAGCGGGTCGGGGCGCGACAGGTCGGGGAGCCAGAGGAACGGCACCCCGCGGAACTCGATCGTCGCCTGGAACACGAAGTACAGCGTGAACAGCACCGGCATCGGGATGAGCATGGGGAGGCAGCCCCCGAGCGGGTTGAAGCCTTCCTCCTTGTAGAGGCGCATCACCTCCTGCTGCATCTTCTCCGGCGCGTTCTTGTAGCGCTCCTGGATCTCCTTCAGGCGGGGCTGGAGCTCCATGTTCTTGAGCTGGGAGCGCATGGCGCGGGCGTTGAGCGGCCACATCACGACGCGCACCAGGACGCCGAACAGGATGAGGACCCAGCCGTAGCCGAGGTGCAGCGCCTCGTGGAGCGAGGTCAGCGCCCAGGTGATGATGTGGGCGAGCGGCCGGATGATCGGGCGCAGAAACGACCACCCGTACGGGTTCACGTCCTGGAAGTCGTGGCCGACGGCGGCGAGGCGTTTGGCCTCCTGTGGACCGATGTAGTAGCGGAGCGCGAAGCTGCCATCCCGCGCGATCGGGAGCGTGGCCGTCAGGAAGCTCGCGTGCGGGATGGGCGCGTTGCGCGCGATCAGGCCGCCGAACGGCACTTCCGGCGCGGGGGCGACGAGAGCCCCGACGACGAAGTACTTGTTCTTGATCGCCACCCACTGGAGCGGGCCTTCCTCGATGCGGTCCGCCTTGACCTTGTCGAGCGGGACGCTGCTGATCCCGTCCCGGGTGCTGTTCACGACGAAGGCCAGGGCGCGGTGGTCTTCCGCCGCGTTGGCCTCATTGACGGCGAGCGTCGGTCCGAGGTCGATCAGGAGCTGGCTAGCGGGAAGGCCGCGGACCGCACCCTGGACGGAGACCGTGTACTGGTCCGGGTCGAACGTGTACGCGAGCTCGATCGCGAAAGACGAGTCCTGATGGGCGAGGCGGACGACCTGCGGGCCCCCGCCGGGGCGGAGCTCCACCGGCCCGGGCGATGAGGCCGTGAACGCCAGCCCGGACAGATCGATCGTCTGGGCGCCGACCTGGAGCCGGTAGGAGATCAGCGGCCCGAGGTCGTTCGGGACGAGCTGCACCGGCCCGCGCCGGGTGAACGACGGATACCGCAGCAGCTCCGCGGAAACCAGCGCGCCGCCGCGGGTGGAGATGCCATACCGGAAGAGCGGCGACTCCACCGTCACCACGGGCGCCGCGGCGAGCGTGGCCGACGCTCGCGGGGCCGGAGCCGCCGCCGGGGCCGATGGCGAGGTCGCCGGAGCCGGCCCCGCCGGGGGATGCGCCGTCGGGGCGGCGCCCGTCTGGGCCGTCGTGTCGCGGACCGCGGCCGGGCGCGGAGGCTTCGCCGGCGGGAACAACAAGTTGGTCACGACGACCACGGCGACCATCAGGATGATCGCTATGACGAAACGCAGATTGTCCATCGGGGACCGCCGAAAAGTCGAGTCGACGCCCGCGCCCGCGGGCGTGCGTGATCATTGGTCGCGTCCGAGGGCCCACGCGGGCCGCTCGCCGCGCCGCTCGAGGAAGCCGCGGAAGCGGCGCCACCGGTCACTACGGGCGACGGCCGCCGCAGCTTCACGGAACCGGATCGTACCCGCTCCCGCCGAAAGGGTGGCAGCGGAGCAGGCGCCGGAGCGCGAGCCAGCCGCCGCGGGCCGCGCCGTACCGGCGCAAGGCCTCCTCGGCGTAGGCCGAGCAGGTCGGCACGTACCGGCAGGCCGGCGGGAGGGCCGGCGAGATCGCCCGACGATAGAACCGGACGCAGCCGATCAGGGCGCGCGTGAGCACCGCTTTTCCGTCCAACGGGTGAGCTCGCCGGCCAGCTCCGCGAAGCTCGCGTCGTACGCCTCGCGCCGGGCCCGAACGAGGACATCCACGTTCAGCCCGGCCGCCTCGAGGCGGGGCATCACCTCGCGCCGCAGGATCTCGCGCAGCCGACGCTTGACGCGGTTGCGCTCGACGATGGTGTGCCTGTGCTTCGGCACGACGACGCCGAGCCGAGGATGCGCAACGGGGGAAGCGAAGTCGAAGACGTCCAGATGCGCCGTCCGACTCCTCTTCCCCCGCTGAAAGAGGGTGCGAATCTCTCGACTCCGGGTGATGCGCCGCGCACGCGGCAGCCGCGACCCACCCCCTCCGCACCGTTCCGGTGCCTGGGCCACCGCGCGCGAGCTACTTCGTCCCGATCGAGACGACGAGGCGCTTGCGCCCCTTCTTGCGCCGACGCTTGAGGACGTCCCGCCCGCCGCGCGTGCTCATGCGTGCGCGGAAACCGTGCTTGTTCTTACGCTTGCGGTTATGCGGCCGATACGTGGGCTGGCCCATGCGTTGCTCCCGGTCGTTCTTCGTGCTCCAAAGCCTTGAAGTATAACCGCCGCTTGCGCGGGGGGTCAAGCGCGACGGTGAGCCGGGCCGGCCAGCCAAGTGCGTGTCAGCTGTCGGCCGGGCGGGTGGCCGGCCGGCCACGTACGCGTCCGCGAAAGCGCCAGGCCAGCCAGATACGCGGCCAACCAAGGGCGCGGCCAGGCAACTCGATGGCCGGCGGGCCCGATGGCCGGGCGGCCCGACGTCCGGGCGGCCCGACCGCCGGACGACCCGGCGGCCGGACAACCCGACCCGGCGGCCGGACAACCCGGCCCGGCGGCCCGAATACCCGGCCCGGCGGCCGGCCGACCCGACCGCCCGGCGAACGCCCGGCTCGGTGAGGCCCGGACGGGCCCATCGGTGGTTGCCTGGGCGGAGGATTCGCTGCCCGGGTAAGCGGGTGGCCGGCTGCGCACCAGCGCCCGCCGATGGTGGACGACCGCGCGGGCGGACCGGCGGACGAGCGCACGGGCGAGCCCGGGCGGGACGACCGCGTCGCCGGCGGGTCCGCTTCCCCACTCTGCCCCTCTACCCCGTTGCGCCGCGGGGGCGGCCGTCGCCCCGGGGTCGGGTTCGGTTGACTTATCCACATGCCTCCCCTAAGGTACGCCGGCACTTCACGGACGCATCCCGCCCTGGACGAATGATGGAGTTCACCGCCGCCGAGGCCTGGTCCCGCATTCTGGAGCGGGCGCGCACGCTGCTTCCGGAACAGACGTTCCGCACGTGGCTGGAGCCGACGGAGGCGCTCGCGCTGTCGCACGACCTGCTGGCGGTGGGCGCGGGGAGCGAGTTCGCGGCGGAGTGGATCGAGGACAAGTACGGGCCGCTGTTGTCGGAGATCGCCGAGCGGGTGTTCGGGCGGCGGCTGGGGCTGTCGTTCCAGCACCGGCCGCGGGGGCGTGTGCCGGAGCGCGCGGAGCCGCTGATGGGCGGGGTGGAGC
>JADGGV010000333.1 GCA_019689775.1 Gemmatimonadota bacterium | reverse complement strand
GCCCCCGCCCGCGCGGGCGTCGCCTCCACGCCCTCCGTCTCGATCCGCTCCAGCTCCGGCGCCGCCCTCCGCACCGCCGCCTCGACCGCCAGCCGCAGCGTTAGCGACGAGGCCGGGCACCCCCGGCAGTGCCCCGCGAGCCGCAGGCGCGCGACGCCGCCCTCGATGCCGAGCAGCTCGACGTCGCCGCCGTGCGAGCGCAGGTGCGGCCGCACCTCGTCGAGCGCGCCGCGCACCCGGCTCTCCAGCGCCGCGGGGTGGAGGCCGTGCAGCAGCAGGAGGTGGGCGACCAACTCGTCGCCGGCGAACGCGTCGGCGAGCGCGTCGGCGTCCGCGCTGCGCACCACGCGCTCGACGATGCGCGCGAGCGCCTCGCCGTACAGCTCGAGCAGCGCGCGCACGGCCTCGAGCGCCGCGGTGCGCGCCGCGGCGTCCTCGAGCGCCTCGAGCCGCTCCAGGCGCGCCTCCAGCCGCGCGACGCGCTCGCGCGCCTCTAGGTCGCTCAGCGTCGCCATGCGCGCCCCGTCACCCGGTGTGGCCGAGCATCGGCGAGTGCACGCGCTCGAGGACCTTGCCGTTCCCGAGGTACATGTGCACGCCGCACGGCAGGCACGGGTCGAAGCTGTGGACCGCGCGCATGATGTCGACGCCCTTGAAGTCGTCCGGCCCGTTCTCCTCGAAGATCGGCGTGTTCTGCACCGCGTCCTCGTACGGGCCGGGCGTGCCGTACATGTCGCGCGGGCTCGCGTTCCACGGCGTCGGCGGGTAGGGGTGGTAGTTCGCGATCTTGCGGTCGCGGATCACCAGGTGGTGCGAGAGCACGCCGCGCACGGCCTCGTGGAAGCCGCAGCCGATCGCCTCCTCCGGCACCGTGAAGTCCTCGAACACCTTCGTGCGGCCGGCGCGCATCTCGTCCATCGCGCGGTCGAGGAAGAAGAACGCCATGGCCGCCGCGTAGGCGATGAAGTAGGCCCGGGCGCGGTCGCGCTCGATCGCGTTCGACCAGCGCGGCACCTTCCACTCGAGCTGCATCTCCGGGAGCTGGGCGCTCTTCGGCAGGTTGATGCGCACGCTCTTGCCGGTGGCCGTCACGTAGCCGGTGTCGACGAGCCCCGCGAGCGCCGTCGCCCACAGTCGCGCGAGCGCGCCGCCGCCGGTGTCGAGCGCCCGGTAGTCGCCCGTGCGCCGGTCGTACCAGCGCGGGCTCATGACCCAACTGTAGTTGCCGTCGAAGTCGCGCTTCTGCGGCCGCGGGATCGTCGTCTGGTTCCACGGGTGCCGCTGGTCGACCGGATTGCCCAGCGGGTCGTGCGTCACGAACGTCTCGCCATCCTGCCAGTCCTCGTAGAACGAGCTGCCGAGCAGGATGCGGATGCCGAGGTTGATGTCGACCAGGCTCGTGGTGACCAGCTCGCCGTCGACGACGACGCCGGGCGTCACGAACATCGCGCGCCCCCACTCCTCCATGTGCCGGTAGTCGTAGTCGACGACGTCCGGGTCCTGGAACGAGCCCCAGCAACCGAGCAGGATGCGACGGCGCCCGACCTCCTCGTAGCCGGGGAGCGCCTCGTAGAAGAAGTCGAAGACGTCGTCCTGCATCGGCACGGCCTTCTTGATGAAGTCCAGCACCCGCAGCAGGCGCACCAGGTAGTCGGTGAAGAGCTGCGTCGTCGCGACCGTCCCCACGCCGCCCGGGTAGAGCGTCGAGGGGTGCACGTGCCGCCCCTCCATCAGGCAGAACATCTCGCGCGTGATGCGACTGACCTGGAGCGCCTCCTTGTAGACGGACCCGGTGAACGGGTTGTAGGCGCGCATGATGTCGGCGATCGTGCGCAGGCCGTGCGTGTCGGCGTGCGGCGCCGGCGTCTGCTCCGCCCGCTCCAGCAGGCCCGGGTTCGTCTCCCGCACGACCTGCTCGCACCATTCCACGAACACCAGGTTGTCCTGGAAGATCGTGTGGTCGAACATGTACTCCGCCGCCTCGCCCAGATTAATGATCCAGTCCGCCAGCGGCGGCGGCTTGACGCCGTACGCCATGTTCTGGGCATAGATCGAGCACGTCGTGTGGTTGTCGCCGCAGATGCCGCAGATCCGGCTCGTGATGAAGCCCGCGTCGCGCGGATCCTTCCCCTTCATGAAGACGCTGTAGCCGCGGAACAGCGACGACGTGCTGTAGCACTCCGCGACCTCGCGGTTGTCGAAGTCGATCTTCGTGTAGATCCCCAAGTTGCCGATGATGCGCGTGACCGGGTCCCACGCCATCTGCACCAGGTTGCGCTTCTCCGGCCTTACCCTCTCGCGTGTGGTCGCCATGCCGCTCCCCTTTCCCCTAGCGGTACGGATAGCGCGGGTCGTAGCCGGTGGTGAGCGCCGCGCCGCGGCGGCGCCACTTCGGCTCCTTGTTGACCGTCGTGTTCGTGATGCCGCGCAGGCGCCGGATCATCGCGCCGTACGCCTGCGTCATCCCCGCCGAGAGGGTGGCGCCAGGCGGCTCGTCCATGAACGGCATGAACTTGTCCGGGAAGCCGGGCATCGTGCAGCCGATGCAGATGCCGCCGACGTTGGGGCAGCCGCCGATGCCGGCCATCCAGCCGCGCTTCGGCACGTTGCAGTTGACGACCGGGCCCCAGCAGCCGGTCTTGACCAGGCACTTCGGCGAGTTGTAGTCGAGCGCGAAGTCGCCCTGCTCGTAGTAGCCCGCGCGGTCGCACCCCTCGTGCACCGTCTTGCCGAAGAGCCAGGTGGGGCGGAGCTGGTCGTCGAGCGGGATCATCGGGGAGAGCCCGGCCGCCTGCCACAGCAGCCACGTCAGCGTCTCCATGAAGTTGTCGGGCTGGATCGGGCAGCCGGGGACGTTGACGATCGGCAGCCCGCCGGCCGAGCGGAAATCCCACCCCAGGTAGTCGGCCAGCCCCATGCACCCCGTCGGGTTCCCCGCCATGGCGTGGATGCCGCCGTACGTCGCGCACGTGCCGGCGGCCACGACCGCCCACGCGCCCGGCGCCAGCTCGTCGATCCACTGCGTCAGCGGCTTCGGCTGCCCCGTGGCTGGGTCGTTGCCGAACGACGTCCAGTAGCCCTCGGCCTTGATGTCCTCGTTCGGGATCGAGCCCTCGATCACGAGCACGTACGGCGCCCCCAGCCGCCCCTCCGCCGCCTTCCAGTACGGCTCCATGAAGTCCTCGGTCCGCACCGCGGGGGACAGCACCTTGTTGTGCAGGTGCACCTTCGGCAGCCCCGGGATCAGGCCGAGGACGACGTCCTCGATGCTCGGCTGCATCGCGGCGGTCATGGAGACCGAGTCGCCGTCGCAGCTCATCCCCTCCGAGATCCACAGGATGTGGACCTCGTCGACGCCGCTCCCCATCGCCTCGCTCATCCGCGCTGCCTCCCTTCGCTCGCCCGGATCGCCCCTCGGAGCCTCGGAGCGCCGCGGCCTCACGCCGACACCCCGGCTTCCTCCAGCTCCAGCCACTCCACGGACAGCTCCTGTCCGCGCACGATTTCCAGCGCCAGCCGGCCGCACGCCGCGCAGCGCAGCGGAAACCCATGTTGCTCGCTCTCGACGCCGCACGCGCGGCAGCGGCCGACCACGGGCACGGGCTCGATCGCCAGCACGGCGCCGTCCGCCGGCGTCCCGCGCGCCACCAGCTCGAACGAGAACGCGAGCGCCGCCGGCACCACCTGGCGCAGCGCGCCGACGCGCAGCTCGACGCGCGTCACGCGTCGCCCCGCCGCCGCCTCCAGCGCCACGTCCAGCACCGCCTGCGCGACCGCCAGCTCGTGCATCAGCAGATCCGCGGCAACGGGTCGCCGACGAGCTGGTCCAGCACGCGCTTCCCGCCGAAGCCCGTCTGCACCAGCACCATCCCCGCCGGCTCCGCATGCACCTCGCCGATCTCCGCCGCGGCCTCGCCGCCCGGCACCGAGCGCAACGCGTCGAGCGCCGCCGCCGCGGCGTCCGGCGCGACCACGGCCACGAGCTTCCCCTCGTTGGCGACGTACATCGGATCGATCCCCAGCAGCTCGCACGCGCCCGCCACCTCCGGCCGCACCGGGATGCGCGCCTCGTGCACCAGCACGGCCACGCCCGACGCCCGCGCCAGCTCGTTCAGCACGGAGGCGACGCCGCCGCGCGTCGCATCCCGCAGGCAGCGCAGCGCGGGACCCGCCCCGGCCAGCAGCGCATCCACCGTCGGCCAGAGCGAGCGCGTGTCCGACTCGATCGCGGCATCCAGCTCGAACTCGCCGCGCGCCAGCATGATCGCGGTGCCGTGATCGCCGATGTGCCCCGAGACCAGGACGCGGTCGCCCGGCCGGAGCGAGGCGGGGGAGAGCCGGGCGCGCCCGTCCACGCGCCCCAGCCCGGTCGTGCAGATGTAGAGGCCGTCCGCCTTGCCGCGCTCGACCACCTTCGTGTCCCCGGCGACGATGGCGACGCCCGCCGCCACCGCGGCCCGCGCGATCGCCTCCACCTCCGCGCGCAGCACGTCCGCGGGCAGCCCCTCCTCCAGCACCAGCGAGAGCGTCAGCGCCAGCGGCCGCGCGCCCGAGACGGCCAGGTCGTTCACCGTGCCGTTCACGGCCAGCTCGCCGATCGAGCCGCCGGGAAAGCGCAGCGGCCGCACCACGAAGCTGTCCGTCGTCAGCGCCAGGCCGACGCCGTCCACGTCGAGGAGCGCCGCGTCGCCCAGCGCCTCCAGCGCCGGCGAGGCGAAGGCGGGGAGGAACAGACCGCGCACCAACGCCTCCGTCGCCTTGCCGCCCGCGCCGTGTGCCATCGTGAGCTGCGCGTCCCGGAACCGGGGCGGAAGCGCGCGCACCCGCTCGATCTTCGCCAGCGCCTCGCGCTCCCGCGCATCCGGCTCGGCGGGGGGCGGGGGCACGCTGAGGGGAGG
>JADGGV010000332.1 GCA_019689775.1 Gemmatimonadota bacterium | reverse complement strand
GCCCCGCGTCGGCCGCCACCCCCCCTTGCTTCGCCTCGGCCGGCCGTCTACAATTAACTGACCGGTCAGTTAGTTACCCGCGCGGGCGACGGCTGCGCTGTCCACGGAACCGCTTCATGGCCACCACCCCTGCCCACGTCGGTCGCTGGCGACGTCGCCGCGACGCCCGGCCCGGCGAGATCATCCAGGCCGCTCTCGCCCTGTTCGTCGAGCGCGGTTTCGCCGCGACCCGGGTGGAGGAGATCGCGGCGCGGGCCGGCGTCACGAAGGGCACGGTCTACCTCTACTTCGACAGCAAGGAGGACCTCTTCCGCGCGGCGGTGGAGGAGTCGCTGGTCCCGTTGATCGAGACGGGGGAGCGAATGGTGGAGGAGGCCGGGCCGAGTCAGGCGGAGCTGTTTCGGGTGCTGGTCGCGGGGTGGTGGGACCTGATGAGGGAGCCGCCGCTCTCCGGGCTGCCGAAGCTGATGATGGCGGAGGCGGCGAACTTCCCGGAGGTGACGCGCTTCTACGCGGAGCAGGTGGCGAAGCGGTCGCGGCGGATGTTCGAGCGGGTGCTGGAGCGGGGGATGGAGCGGGGCGAGTTCCGTGCGATGAACGTGTCGAACGCGGTGCGGCTCGCGCTGGCGCCGTTGAACTGGGCGTTGACGTACGGGCACTCGCTCGCGTGCTACGATCCTTCCTTCGATCTCGAGAGTTTCGTCGAGGACCACATCGATGTCTTCCTTCGCGGGATCGCCAGGGATCCCGAGAAAGTCTGTAGGCATGCTTAGAATCTGGCCCGCGGTGCTGGCCGCGGGGATCCTCGGGGCGACGGGCGCCGCGGCGCAGACACCGTCGGCCGCCGCCCCCATTCCCCTGTCGTTGGCGGACGCGGTGCGGCGCGCGGCGGGCACGACGGCGCCGGTCGAGCTGGCGAAGCTCCAGGTGGAGGGGGCGCAGGCGCGGGTGCGGGAGGCGCGCTCGGCGCTGTTGCCGTCGCTGTCGGCGTCGGCCGGTTGGCTGAACCATTCGCTGAACAAGAACTCGTTCGGGATCGAGTTCCCGTCGGTGCCGGGGCAGCCGCCGATCCCGGACCTGATCGGTCCGTTCGACACGTACGACGCGCGCTTCCAGGTGCGGCAGACGCTGCTGGACCTACCGAGCTTCGTGCGCGTGAAGGCGGCGGGGGCGGCGGTGGCGAGCACGGATGCGCAGCAGGATGCGGCGGCGGAGGTTGCGGCGCAGCGGGCGGCGGCGGCGTATCTGCGGTCGGCGCGCGCGGCGGCGATCGTCGCGGCGAGGAACGCGGACGTGGCGCTGGCGAAGGAGCTGGAATCGCTCGCGGAGGCGCAGACGCAGGCGGGTGTCGGCACGGCGATCGACGTGACGCGGGCCAAGACGCAGCTCGTCACGGCGCAGGGGCAGGCGCTGGTGGCGCAGGACCAGCTCGAGCAGGCGCAGATCGAGCTTGCGCGGGCGCTGGGCATGGATCCGGACACGCGCTTCGAGCTCACGGATTCCCTGAGCGCGCTGGACCAGATCGCGGACGTGCCGACGGACCCCGACGCCGCGGTCGAGATGGCGCTGAAGCGGCGGCCGGAGCTGGCGGCCGAGGAGGCGCGGCTGGAGTCGGCGCGCCAGTCACGGCGCGCGATCCGCATGGAGCGGCTGCCGCGGCTCGACCTCGCCGCGGACTACGGCGCGAACGGGCCGGCGGTCGGCAACACGATCGGGACGGGCGCGGTCGGCGTGCAGTTGTCGCTGCCGATCCTGGACGGTTTCGGCCGGGAGGCGCGCGAGGCCGAGCAGGACGCGGCGATCCGGGCCTCGGAGGTGCGCCAGCGCGACCTCCGCCAGCAGATCGAGGCCGAGGTCAAGGCGGCGCTCCTCGAGCTGCGGACCGGGATGCAGCAGCGCGAGATCGCGGCCGAGCGGCTTCGCCTCGCGGAGCAGGAACTCGCGCAGGCCCGTGAGCGCTTCGCCAACGGAGTGGCCGGCAACATCGAGGTGATCGAGGCGCAGTCGTCGCTCATCCGGGCTCGGGACGCGGACGTGGATGCCCGCTACGCGACGGCGTTGGCGCGGGCGAACCTGGCAAAGGCGGTCGGCGCGGCGCGCGCGATCCGCGACTGACCCACCACATAGATCGGGGAGGCGAGGAGACATGGCGACGGTGGTTGACCGGGCAGAGCGGGACCGGCCGGTTGGGATCGAGCCGGCTGAAGCGGCGCGGCCGAAGGCGCGGCGTCGGATCGGGCCCATCGTGTTGGGGGTGCTGGCGCTCGTGGGCGCCGGCCTCGGCGTGCGTCACTGGCTGTTCGCGCGCAACCACGTGACGACGGACAACGCGCAGGTCGAGGGGCACATCACGCCCGTGCTCGCGCGGGTCGGCGCGTACGTGGCCGAGGTGCGCGTCGAGGACAATCAGGAAGTGAAGGCCGGCGACACGCTCGTCGTTCTGGACGACCGCGACCTGCGCGCCCGGCTCGCGCAGGCCGATGCGGACCTCGCGGCGCTCAAGGCCGCCGTCGGCGCCGAGGGGCGCACCGGCCAGGCCGTCGCGCAGCTCGCCGCCGCGCGCGCCGCCGCCTCCGCCGCGCAGGCCGCCGTGGAGCAGGCCCGGATCAATGCCGAGCGTGCTGCGGCCGACCTCCAGCGCTACCGCGCGCTGGCGGAGAAGGCGATCATCAGCCGCCAGCAGCTCGACGCGGCGCAGGCCGCCGCCGACGCGGCGCAGGCGCAGCTCCTCGCCGCGCAGCGGAATGCGCAGGCCGCGCAGGACCAGGTCGCCTCCGCGAGCGCCGGCCTCCTGGCCGCCGACGCGAAGGTCGCGGCCGCCGAGGCCGCGCGCGACCAGGTCCTCCTCCAGCTCTCCTACACGCGCATCACGGCGCCGTCGGACGGGCTCGTCGCCAAGAAGAGCGTCGAGGTCGGCCAGCTCGTGCAGCCCGGTCAGCCCCTCATGAGCGTCGTCCCGCTCAACGACGTCTGGGTCGTGGCCAACCTGAAGGAGACGCAGGTCGAGCGGGTTCGGCCCGGCGACCCGGTCGACATCGAGGTCGACGCGTACCCCGGCCACACCTTCAAGGGGAAGGTCGAGAGCGTCAGCCCGGCCACCGGCGCGAAGTTCTCGCTGCTCCCGCCCGACAACGCGACGGGCAACTTCACCAAGGTCGTGCAGCGCATCCCCGTGCGCATCCAGGTCGACGGCCGGCAGGATCCCGCGCGGCCGCTTCGCCCGGGGATGAGCGCCGTCGTCACCATCGAGACGCACTGACCGATGGCGGCCTCCGCTGCGGCCGTGGCGCTGCAGCCGGGGGAGGACGCCTACCGTGACCGCTACATCATTGCGGTGACGGTCACGCTGGCGTCCATCCTCGAGCTGCTCGACACCAGCATCGTGAACGTGGCGATCCCGCACATGATGGGGACGCTTGGCGCCACGCTCGACCAGATCGCCTGGGTCTCGACCGGCTACATCGTCGCCAACGTCATCGTCCTGCCGATCACGGGCTGGCTGTCCTCGCTCTTCGGCCGGCGACGCTACTTCGCCGGCTCGATCGCGCTCTTCACGCTCGCCTCCTTCGGCTGCGGCAACGCCCACTCGCTCGAGGCGCTGGTCTTCTGGCGCATCCTCCAGGGCCTCGGCGGCGGCGCCCTCCTCTCCACCTCGCAGGCCGTGCTCTACGAGGTGTTCCCTAAGGAGGAGTACACCACCGCCATGGCCATCTTCGGCATGGGCGTCATGGTCGGCCCCACGCTCGGACCGACGCTCGGGGGCTACATCACCGACGCCGCCTCCTGGCGCTGGATCTTCTACATCAACCTCCCGTTCGGCATCCTGGCGCTCCTCCTCTCGCTCACCTACGTGCGCGATTCGCGCTGGGCGAGCAAGGTCCAGCACGTCGATTGGCTCGGCCTCCTTTTCCTGATCGCCGCCGTCGGCTCGCTCCAGACGATGCTCGAGCGCGGCGAGCACCTCGGCTGGTTCGAGTCGCGCGAGATCGTGGCGTACGCGGTGACCTTCGCCGTCGCCTTCGTCGCCTTCGTCTGGCAGGAGCTGCGCGCCGAGCACCCGGTCGTGGACCTCTCCATCCTGCGGAGCGTGCAGTTCAGCGCGGGCCTGCTCTTCGGTGCGCTCCTCGGCCTCTGCCTCTACGCCACCGTCTTCGTGCTCCCGGTCTACCTCCAGTCGATCCTCGGCTTCACCGCGGAGCAGACCGGTTTTGTGATCCTTCCCGGTGCGCTCGCCAGCGCCGTCACCATGGCCGCCATGAGCCGCCTGCGCGACCGCATCGATCCGCGCCTCCTGGTCGTGCTCGGCGCCGGCATCTTCATGGCGTCCATGTGGAAGCACGCCCACTTCACGCTCGACAGTGGTCAGGACGACTTCTTCTGGCCGCTCATCCTGCGCGGCGTCGGGCTCGGCCTCCTCTTCGTGCCGCTCAACAACCTGGCGCTGGCCGAGCTGCCGATGCATCGCATCCCGAACGGCACCGGCCTCTACAACCTGACTCGCCAGCTCGGCGGCAGCATCGGCATCGCCGCAGCGGCCACGCTGGTCACGCGCTTCCGCACCGCGAGCCGCGCCGCGCTGCTCCCCGACATCTCGATCTACAGCGAGGCGGCGCGCGCCCGCATCGAGCAGGTCAGCGCCGGCCTCCTCGCGCGCGGTGTCCCCGCCACCGAGGTGCACCAGCGCGCGCTCGCCCTCGTCGACGGCGGCGTCACCCGCCAGGCGATGATGCTCTCCTTCGAGAAGCTCTTCCTCCTCTTCGGCTTCGCCATCGCGCTGGGGCTACCGCTCCTGCTGCTCATGCGCAAGCCGATCGGCGCGGGCATCTCGGGCGATCTCCACTGAGGCGGAGGCGCGGGTCGGACGGCGGGCGGGTACTGCGGGCCGACTTCGGGCGGGGAGCACACCGGGGCTGACTTCCGGTGAGGGCGGAAAC
>JADGGV010000014.1 GCA_019689775.1 Gemmatimonadota bacterium | reverse complement strand
CTCTCCCCCTGCCCCACTCCCCCACGCGGCCGTCAGAATACCTTCAGGTTGATGTATTTCTTCGGGTTCCGCTGGAGGTCGGCCAGGAGCGCCTGGATCTGCGCGTTCGTCTGCACGAGCTGGGTGTAGAGCGTCGTGTCGCGCACGAGCTGGGCGAGCGTGCCGCGGCCGCCCTGGAGCGAGGTGGCCACGTTCGCGACCGTGCGGAACGCGCTGTCCGCGCTGTTCAGCGTGCCGGTGAGCCGCCGGCTCGCGACGACCATCGCCGCCGTCAGCGAGTCGATCCGCGCCGTGCTGCGCTGGACGCTGCCGACCATGTCCTTCAGCTCGCCGTGCCCGATGGACGTGTCGATCTGCGCGAACGCCCGCCGCGCGACGGCGGCCACGTCCCCGAGCGCCGCCGACGTCGCCTCCAGATTCCCGCCGACCTCGTCCAGCGTGCGCTGCTGCTGATTGACCATGGTCGTGAGCTTCGCGCTCACATCCTGGATGTTGTCGATCGCGTCGCGGATGTTGACGGCCGTCTCCTCCGTGAACGCGATGGAGAAGCGGTCGGTCAGCACCGCCAGGTTACGCGCGATCTGGTCGGCGACCGTCGTCAGGCGCGTGATGTCGGGGAGCGTGTAGCCCGGCAGGATCCGCGGGTTCGCCGACTCCAGGTAGTCGTACTGCGGGAACGACGCCCGCGGGAAGATCTCCGCCTGCCAGTCGCCGAACATCGACTTCGGCGACAGCACGACGACCGGGTCCCTCGGCAGCGTGAGCCCCGCGCGGATCGACATGCGCACCAGCACGGCGCCGCCGCCCCGCCCCAGCCGGATCTCCTCGACCTTCCCGACCGGCACGCCGCGCATCTTCACGTCGTTGCCCGTGTTGAGCAGCCCGACCTCGCGGAAGCGCGCCCAGAGCGTGATTTCCTCGGCGCCCAGCACCTTCCCCTTCAACCACAGCGTCCCCGCCAGCACCAGCACGACGGCGGCCGCGACGACGATGCCGACGGTGACCTCGTCGCGCCGCCTCATGCCGCACCCTGCGCCAGCTCCGGGCGCCCCTCGATGAAGCCCCGCACCACGGGGTCCATCGTCGCGCCCGTCTCCTCGGGCGTGCCCACGAAGCGGATCCGCCCGTGGTAGAGCATCGCGATGCGGTCCGCGATCCGGAACGCGCTCGTCATGTCGTGCGTGATCACCACGCTCGTCACCTTCAGCTCCTCGGCCATCTTCTGGATCAACCGGTCGATCACCGTGGTCGTCACCGGGTCCAGCCCCGTCGTCGGCTCGTCGTAGAGGAGGTACTTCGGGCGCGTCGCGACCGCGCGCGCCAGGCCGACCCGCTTGCGCTGGCCGCCGGACAGCTCCGCCGGGTAGCGCGCCTCGTAGCCCGCCATCTCGACCCGCTCCAGCGCATCCGTCACCCGGCGCTCGATCTCGTCCGGCGCGAGCGTGCCGATCCGCCGCAGGCCCATGGCGACGTTGTCGAACACGGTCATCGAGTCGAAGAGCGCGGCGAACTGGAAGACGTAGCCGATCCGGCGGCGCAGCTCGTACAGCTCGGCCCGCCGGAGCGCCGGCACCTCCGCGCCGTCGACCCGCACCGAGCCCGCGTCCGGATGCAGGAGCCCGACGATCGTCTTGAGCAGCACCGACTTCCCCACACCCGAGTAGCCGATGACCGCCAACGTCTCGCCGTCCCGGACCTCCAGGGTGACGTCCTCGAGGACCACCTTTCGGCCGAACGCCTTCCGCACCCCGCGCAGCTCGATCACAGCAGCACCGCCGCCCAGAACGCGTCCAGCACCAGGATCAGCATGCTCGACACGACCACCGCGCGGGTCGTCGACCGGCCGACCGCCTCCGCGCCGCCCAGCGTCGTGAAGCCGAAGAAGCAGCCGATCGCCGTCACGACCAGCCCGAACGACGCCGACTTGATGAGCGAGAACTCCACATCGAACGGCCGGAAGAACAGGCGCAGCCCGCGCACGAACTCCGGCGTCGAGAGGTCGAGCAGGTTGATCGCGGTCAGCCACCCCGCCAGCACGCCCATGGCGTTGGCGAAGGCGACGACGACCGGGAACATCAACAGCCCGGCGAGCAGGCGCGGCACGACCAGATACGAGATCGGGTCGTAGGCCAGCGTCTCGAGCGCGTCGATCTGCTCCGTCACGCGCATCGTGCCCAGCTCCGCCGCGATGTTGGCGCCGACCCGCCCGGCCAGCGTGAGCCCCGTGAGCACCGGCCCCAGCTCCAGGATCATCGTCTTCTGGACGAGGACGCCGACGAAGTACAGCGGGATCGCGCCCGTGAACGTGTACGACGCCTGGAGCGCGAGGACGATGCCGGTGAACGCGGCGATGAAGAGGGCGATCGGCAGCGAATCGACGCCGAGGCGAGCCATCTGCCCCACGAGCAGCGCGCCCCACGTGCGCACGTCACGAAGCCCTCGAGCAGCCGCGCCGCCGAACGCGCCGAAGCGCCCGAATGCGGCCGCGGTCTCGAGGGCCGAACGTCCGATCCACGCGAACGGTGCGTCGAGGGACAGGCCCATACGGTCGTAAGATAAATCGCCGTGCGGTGTAGCGCGAGCGCAGCGATGCCGCGCGTCGGCGCGCGGCTTGCATTCGCCGCAGCCGGACCGCATCGGAGGAGCAGCATGGTCGCGGAACCGAACGAGGCGCAGCCGGAGCGCCGGCTCCGCTTCGCCGGGGATCTGGACCCGGACTTCCAGCGCCGCTGGATGGCGGCGCGGCATCTCTCGTGGGAGCAGGTCGAGACCGCGTGGCGCCACGGCTTCGACGCCCGCGACCGCTTCGCGGACCGCCCCTTCGACGAGGTGGCCGGCTACCTCCGGGAGAGCTGGCGGGGCATGGGCGAGCCGGCGCCGTGGACGGAGGTCGAGGACATCGTCCGCAGCGGCTACGACCGCTTCAAGGGCGCCGGCCTCGAGACGACGACGGAGCTGCTGGACGACGCGGCGTCGCACTTCGCCGAGCACACCGAGGGCGGCTCCGATGTCGGCGGCGGCGTGCTCGGCGACGCCCCGCAGTTGGGCGACGCCCGCCCGGAGCCGGGGTCGCCGGGCGCCTAGCGCGGCGTCCAGCGCAGCGTCGGCACCGCCGGCACCTCTCCCAGCTCGGCCGCGGCCGCGTAGAAGCGCAGCAGGCCCTGCTGCATCTCGTCGTCCAGCTCGTAGCGGAGCGAGCGCCAGTAGCGCAGCAGCCGGTCGGCGGGGAGGCCGAACTCCGGCGCGAAGCGCCGCGCGAGGTCCTCGGCGTGCCGGCCGAAGTAGGCGCGCGACTCGAGGAGGAACGCGTGCAGGCGCGCAAGCTCGTCGTCGCGCTCCGGTCCCGCCCCGGTCTGCCAGACGGCGAACGCGAACGGCAGTTGCGTCCACTCCAGCCACGCCGCTCCGAGGTCCACGACGCGGCGGCCGTCCGGGAACTCGCGGCGCAGCGCGACGTCGCCGATCCGCAGCGCCGCGGCGGCGCCGCTCCCCACCGGATCGGGCTCGACGGCCTGGTCGAACCAGCGGTAGCGGGGCCGGACCCCGAGGCGCAGCTCGAGGAGCGCGCGGAGCAGCACGACCGACGTCGCCGACGCGGTCGGGATCGCGACCTCCGCCCCGTCCAGTTCGTCCATCGGCCGGTCGGTCTCGAGCAGGATGCTCTCGACCGGCCCGCGGCAGCCGATCACGAAGTCCGGCAGCACGCGATAGCGGTCGGCGTGGCGGGCGTACTCGATGCTCGAGGAGGGCGCCACGTCGATCGTGCCGGCCTCCAGCTCCCGGTTGAGGACGGAGGGAACGCCCCTCCTCACCTCGACGCCGGCGGGAGCGCCGCCATCGAGCAGGAGCGCGTGAACGGGAAAGCAGTTGCTGTATTCGATGTGTCCAACACGAAGCATGTGACATCACCCCGGTCTCTGCGAGGGCGGTAACATACCATGGCCAACCCTCGCCGCCAGGGTCGCCGCGCGTTCTACGGCGTCGTCATCATGCTCGTGCTCCTCCTGCTCGCGCTCGCGATCTTCTTCCTCGACACCCTGCGGCAGCGCCTGAGGCCGAGCTACTCGCTCCTGGCCGTCTTCGCGCAGGCGCCCGGGCTGCGCGAGGGCGACGACGTCTGGGTCGCCGGCGTCCGCGCCGGGACCATCACCCGCATCGAGCTGCTGCCACCGCGCGATTCCAACGCCCGCATCGCCATGCGGCTCCGCCTCGAGCGCCGCATCCAGGACCAGGTCCGGCGGGACAGCCAGGCCCGGCTGGTGACGGCCCACCAGCTCGGCACGAACGTGCTCGACATCCTCCCCGGCTCGCCGAGCGCCCGGGTCCTGCGCGACGGCGACACCATCTACGTCCGGCCCGGGCCATCGCGGCAGGAGGTCGCCGCCCGCGCCCACCTCCTTCTCTCGCGCATGGACTCGCTCCGCGCCTCGGTCGCCCTCCTCGGCGAGCGCGCCGGCCCGCGCCTGGCGCAGTACGCCCGGCTCCGCGCGCAGGCCTCCGCCGCGCACGCCGAGCTCGTCGCCCTCACCGCCGACTGGCGGACCGGTCCGATGTCCCGGCTCCTCGGCACCCTGGCCCCCGACGGCGCATTCGACCGGCTCGGCCGGGCGACCGGCGCGCTCGCCGAGCAGATCGGCGCCGCCCAGGATCGTTTCGATCGCTTCACGCGCCGCGTCGACCCCGCCCGCGCGCAGCTCGAGGGCGACGTCGCCGAGCTCCAGCGCCGGCTCCGCCACCTCCAGGCGCTCATCCGCCAGGGCAACGGCGGCACGCTCCCGCGCCTCCGCTCCGACAGCGCGCTCACGCGCGCCATCCACGGCGTCCAGCTCCAGCTCGATTCGCTCGTCGCGGAGGCGAAGAAGAACCCGCCGAGATTCGTGTTCTGACCCGCTCGGTGGGTGCCCGACGGGGCCCGGGGCCGGTCGCTTTGGGTGAGGCCGAGCGCGGGACGCGGCCGCGCGCCCGTGCGGCGAGCGGCCGCGGCACCCGCGACGGCGCTACGACTCCGGCAGCCCGCCGTCGAAGGAAAAGCTCACCACGTCGCCATCGGCGCCATCCCCGGGGAGCGTCTCCACGATCACGCGCCGCACGATCCTGCGCGGATCCGCGATCGTGATCTCGAAGTCGATGCCCTGCTCGGCGGACACGACGCGCGTCCGCACCCGCGGCCCCGGCGCCGCCTCGCGCCGCGCGGCCGGGTTGCGGAAGAGCGTCTTGGTGGACTGCCGCCCGCTCTCCAGGTTCCGGGTGACCTTCACGAGCCGGAGCCAGTCGGGTTGATAGCTGAGGTCGTAGTCGAAGCCGCGCTGATCCGATCCGTGACCATCCCGGTTGTGACGCGCCATGCCCACCTCCCCCACGCTCGAGTCGTTGTCGATCGGTAAACTTTTGCCGCCACACCCTCGTGTCAAGCGCCGTTTTTCGCTTCACGACATGGACTCGAACGTTCGCGGAACTCCAGTAGATACGGCGTGGTCCGCGAATCGACCGCCGATTCTGCCGCACGCGAAACCGAGCGGATTGCCGCGCCGCGAGGCCACGAATTCCGCTTGTTCCTCGACCTGGCGCCGCCGCCGCGGGCGGCGAGTATGAAACTTGCGCCACGCGGTTTCCCATGGCGCGGGGGCGCCAGGGTCTCCGGGAGGCAATCGGCGAAGCGAGGTCGCATCGCGGCAACGCTCTTGACCGGTCCGGCACCGCGTGATAGTCTTGGGGTATCCACCTCGAAATGGAACCTGCCACCGGAGGCGCAGACGCCTCGCCGACCGTTCCCGGCCCTTCGCACAGCCTCCAGAAGAAGAATGGCGTTTACACCTACCGGAACGGCGAGCTCTGATCGTCGGTCGTTCTTCCTAACAATAGGGTACGGAGTGGTGATACGTGGACATCGCCGAACTGAAAAGCAAATCCATTGCTGAACTGCATGAAATGGCCGAGGAGTTGAACATCTCCAACTACTCTGGCCTTCGCAAGCAGGACCTGATCTTCCGGATCGAGCAGAACCTCCTCGACAGTGACGTGGTACTGCGCGGTGAAGGCGTTCTGGAGATCCTACCGGAGGGGTACGGGTTCCTGCGCTCGCAGGACTGGAACTACCTGTACGGCCCCGACGACATCTACGTCTCCCCGTCGCAGATCAAGCGCTTCGATCTCCGCACCGGCGACACGGTGCTCGGGCAGGTGCGGCCGCCGAAGGAGGGCGAGCGCTACCTGGCGCTGCTGAAGGTCGAGCAGGTGAACGGCGACGACCCGGACAAGGCGAAGCACCGGATCGCGTTCGACAACCTGCGGCCGCGCTACCCGGAGAACCGGATCGTACTGGAGAACAAGGCCGGGGACCTCTCCATGCGGCTGATGGATCTGATGTCGCCGCTGGGGAAGGGGCAGCGCGGGCTGATCGTCTCGCCGCCGAAGGCGGGTAAGACGATCCTGATGCAGAAGATCGCGAACTCGATCATCGAGAACCATCCGGAGGTGCACCTGATCGTGCTGCTCATCGACGAGCGGCCCGAGGAGGTGACGGACATGGAGGAGCACGTGGACGCCGAGGTGATCTCCTCGACGTTCGACGAGCCCGCCGACCGTCACACGCAGGTGGCGGAGATGGTGATCGAGAAGGCGAAGCGGCTGGTCGAGCACGGCCGCGACGTGGTGATCCTGCTCGACTCGATCACGCGTCTGGCGCGGGCGTACAACGTGACCGTGCCGCACTCGGGGAAGATCCTCTCCGGTGGTGTGGACGCGAACGCGCTCCACAAGCCGAAGCGGTTCTTCGGTGCCGCCCGCAACATCGACGGCGGCGGGTCGCTGACGATCATCGCGACGGCGCTCATCGAGACCGGCTCGCGGATGGACGAGGTGATCTTCGAGGAGTTCAAGGGGACGGGCAACATGGAGGTCGTCCTCGACCGGCACATCGCGGACAAGCGGATCTTCCCGGCGATCGACATCAACCGGTCGGGCACGCGCAAGGAAGACCTGCTGCTGGACGAGACCGAGCTGAACCGGGTCTACCTGCTGCGGAACTTCCTGGCGGACATGCCGCCGGCGGAGGCGCTGGAGTTCCTGCTGGACCGGATGCGCCGGACGAAGACGAACAAGGAGTTCCTCGACAGCATGGCGCGCGGCTGAGCGGCCCGGCCGGCGAACGCGACCGGGGCGGAGAGACCTCTCTCCGCCCCGGTCTTTCGTTGGGCCGGCGTTCGCTCAGCGCTCGCGGTGCCCGGGGAGGAGCAGCTCCCAGGTGGCCTGCTGGGCGGCGGACAGCTCGCGCGGGCGAGCGAGCGGGAGGACCGGGTCGGTCTGGACGTCGGGGAAGAAGAGCACGAGGAGGTCCGCGCCCGGCGGCGGCTCGTAGGCCCGGGCGCGCCCGCTCGGGTCGACCGCGAGGACGCGGCCGGGGCCGGTCAGTTCCGCCAGGAAGCGGCCATACTCGATCCATTCGGTGATCGGCTCGGCGTCGGCGGCGACGCGGGGCAGGAGCGTGTGCTCGAAGTAATCGATGGCCCGGCCGAAGGCGGCCGGGTCGTCGGCGCGCAGCCGGCGGAGTCGGTCGCGGAAGAGGTCGCGCGGGTCGGTGAGGCGGCGCGCGGCGAGGGCCTGATCGAGGCGCGCATCGGCGCGGGCGCGGAGCGAGTCGGCCATGCGGGAGATTGGCGTTGCGGGGTCCGGGCCGTCAAGCGCGGCGCGCGGGCGCGCGTCTTGAAGAGGGCTGTAGGAGGCGCCGAGCCGCTTCCGTGCCCGGATGGCCGACGCTATCTTGGCGGCTACACACTCCCGACGCCTGGAAGGATCCCATGGAGCTCTCGCGGCGTACGGCCCACTTCGAGGTGGCGCCGGAAGAGCAGGTCTTCGAGCTGAGCTGGGAGGTGTTCGGCGAGCTGTGCCGGGCGCTCGCGCTCAAGGTCGCGCAGAGCGGGTACCGTCCGGACCTGGTGGTCGGCATCGCCAAGGCCGGCGTGATCCCCGGCGCCGTCGTCGCCGCCATCCTGCGCGCCGACTTCTACTCGATGAAGATCAGTCGCCGGGCCGGGATGGAGCAGGTACGCGCCCGGCCGGCGATCCTCTCGGCGGCGCCGCGCCAGGCCGCCGGGAGACGCGTGCTCGTCGTGGACGAGATCTGCACCACCGGCACCACGCTGCGGATCGCGCTGAATGCGCTCCGCAACGTGCACGCGGACGAGGTGCGGACGGCGACGGTGTTCACGAAGGTCGGGCGCTTCAAGCCGGACTTTCATGCCCTGGAGACGAACGGGAAGGTGATCTTCCCGTGGGATCGCCACATCGTGAACGAGTATGGCGACGTCGTCGTCAACCCGCTCTACGAGGGGTTGATCGAGGCGCCCTGAGGCACGGCGGCCGTGGGCGTGGGGCGCGGCGCCGCGACCGGGCCCACCGCGGCAGCCCGGTGTTACGCCGTCCGCTGCGGGATGACGGTCGGATCCACCAGGTCTTCCGGCCGCGCGGCGCTGGGCCGACCGAGCGCCACGCGCACGAAGTCGTCCCACCACGCCGCCTGGGGCTCGAGCCGCCGGTACGCATCGAGCGCCGCCCAGGTGCGGGCATGGATCCGGGCCGCCGCCTCCACGGCCTGCGCGGGGGTGAGGTCCAGCGCGCGGATCCAGCGACGGCCGATCTGCGTGTGCAGCACCTCGTCCGCCCAATCGTAGTCGTGGAAGTGCGCCGAGAGCGCGTCGCCGGCCTCGACGGCCGTGTTGTACTCGAACCGCTTGCCCGTGTCGCCCGGCATGAGGCTCTGCTCGATGCCGAAGAGCATGATCTGCCGTTCCGCGGGTGTGGCGTGCAGGTTGAGCCGCAGCGAGAAGCCGACGTTGAGCGGGATCGCCCACCAGGGGAGGCCGCGCGCCTGGAGCGCGACCTCGCCGAGCATCGAGTGCCGCGCCTCGTCCCAGAGCTGCCGCGCGTAGTCGTGGTAGAAGTCCCACGGCTGGTCCGGCTGCTCCGCGATGAACGACGCCATCATCTCGGGGACATCCATCTCGAGCAGCCGCTTGCAGAGGAGCGCGAGGTTGCGCTCGTCGGCCGGGACGTGCGGCAGATTGTAGACGACGTGGGGCGGGAAGTCGAAGTTGTGCGCCCCGCGGAAGCGCTCGTCGCGGCGCGGGCGGAAATCCGGCGCTGGCACGGCGCGCGGCGCGGGGGGCGGCGCCGCCTCCTCGGCCGCGTCGCCCGCGATCCCACCCGCCGCCGCCAGGTACGCGGCGAGGTGCCGCTGCCAGTCGTCGAGGCGGGTCGCGCCGGCCGGGTCCGCCGCGCGGAACGCCTCGAGCGCCGGCTCCCCCCACTCGAGCGAGTCCTCCTCCTCGAGCAGCGCCAGGCGGAGGACGCGGCGCGTCGGCTGGTCCACCAGCGGGTTCGTCTCGGCGAGGTGGGTGCGGTACGCGTGCGCGAGCGCCGGCCGCGCGACGCCGTAGACGCCGGCGACCAGCTCGGCGGTGTCCGCGGCGGCCGCGAGCTGCGCGAGGAACGCCTCCAGCCGCGCGTCCGGCGCGATGTCCAGCCGTGGGGCCGGGTGGCGCATCTCCTGGATGCGGCGGCGCAACGCGTCGGCGTGCTCGGCGTCGAGCCACTGGTGGAGCGAGAACGCGCCCTTCGCCTCCCACTCGGGCGTCGACGGGATGCGGGCGACGAGGATCTCCATCAGGCGCTTCTCGGTCCAGTGATAGCGCAGCAAGCGACGGACGTTCTCGTCGACGGAATAGCCGACGCGGCTGGCCTCGGCGTGGGAGCACAGGCCGGCCAGCGGCGGCAGCTCGGGGGGCGGCGGTGCATGCGGGTCTCCGGGATGCGGGACGAGGGAAGCTACCCGACCGGCGGCCGGTGCGCCAAGCCTCGGCGCGGCGCGGGTAGTGTTCCGGCGCTCAGCCGGCCGCCGCCTCGCCCTCGAGGCCGGGAGGCGGCGGCGGCAGCGGGTGCTCGGGCGGGAGCGTCGGCTCGACCGTATCGTGCGGGTAGTCCATGGGGTCGGAGTCCGCGAAGAGGGCGGCCAGCCGCTCCTCCGGCAAGGCGTGGAGGTCCGCCTCCGTCGGGATCCGGTCCGAGGGTACCTCCACCACGTGCCAGGGCCGTTGCGTGTTGCTCAGGCACGAGAAGACGAGGGCGTGGATGCCGGGGTGCGGATCGAAGCGGTCGATGCGCACCTCCCACGTCTCCCCGTCCGCCCGGACTCGCGGCCTAGCCATCGTGCCTCCTCGGTGGGTTCCGCCCACGGAGGGTGCATGCCGCGTACCATACCAAACCTGGACCCTGCGCGCCGCTCGCGTGGTAGTAGCCAGTCCACGCCGGCCGCGCCGTGCGCGATCCCGAAACGGCGGCGCCAGCCTACGCCCCGATTTCGAACGATGCGAGCTCGAACGCCGATCCCTGCCCTCCTGATCGTCCTGGCCGCGTGCATCGGCGAGCGGCCCGACCGCCAGCCGCCGAGCGGTACCCGTGGCGAGCCGGCTCCGTCCGGCCTGGCCGTGCCCCGCCCGAGCACGCGACCGCTCGCGCCGGCGTCCGCCGTCCAGCCGCCACCGCCGGAGATGCGCGTCTACACGGTCGCCACGCGCCCGGCCGAGCTGCACACGACGATCCCGATGGAAGGGTTCGAGGAGCCGTTCACGCTCCGGCTCTACAAGGCGCCGGACGACTACCCGCTCGCCTTCAGCACCTACGTTCCGCCCGACATGCTCGTGGAGGGTGGCGACGACGGCTCGATCGCGTTCGTCGCCAACTTCGCGGGGAAACGCAACCCGGACGCAGCGCTGCGGCTGTTCCCGGACAGCCTCGAGTCCGACGTCGCCGCGGCGAACCTGGCGCGGGAGTACGCGCGCGCGCACGGCCTGCGCGCCCGCCGGCCCGGCGCGCCGCACCGCTTCACCTGGTCGATCGCGGAGTACGACTTCGCGGAGCCGCGCCCGGACGCCGAGCCGATCGTCGGCACCGTGGCCGTGGCCGGCCACGACGGACGCTACTTCCGGATCGTGCTGAGCTACCCGGAGGACTACGCGGAGGGCTTCACGCCGCGGGCGGTCCGGATCCTGGAGGAGTGGCGCTGGGCGGACGGCGCGCCGCTGGGCGGCGGCGCGGAGCACTGACGCCGGCGCGGCGGGCGGGGGCGGATCGCGGCGCGCGTCGCCGCGAGGCCACCTACGCGGAGGCCGCCCACGTCCGCGCGGGTCGGATCCGCCACTCGCCGCCGCGCGCTCCTCACTGGTGGCCGCGCACCTCGTGCGGCCGGTAAGGCACCTCGAGGCGGGCGATCTCCTCCGGCTCCAGCTTCAGCTCGACGGCGCGGATGGCCGCGTCCAGGTGCGACAGCTTCGTCGCACCCACGATCGGCGCCGTCACCCACGGCTTCGACAGCAGCCAGGCGAGCGCCACCTCCGCCGGCGTGACGCCGCGCTCCGCGGCCACGGCGCGCACCGCCTCGACGATCTCCCAGTCGCCCGGCCCGCCGTAGAGCGAGTGCGCGTACTCGTCGGTCGCGGCCCGCGTCGTCGACGAGCGGTCGTCGATGGCGGTCCGGCCGCCCGCGAGGAGCCCGCGCGCAAGCGGCGACCACGGGATGATCGCGAGCCCCTCCGCCCGACAGAGCGGGATCATCTCCCGCTCCTCCTCGCGGTAGATCAGGTTGTAGTGGTTCTGCATCGAGACGAAGCGCGCCCAGCCGTTGCGCTCCGAGATGCCGAGCGCCCGCGCGAGCTGCCACGCCCACCCCGAGCTGGCGCCGATGTAGCGGACCTTGCCCGCGTGGACGAGGTCGTCCAGCGCGGCCAGCGTCTCCTCCATCGGCGTGGCCGGGTCGAAGCGATGGATCTGGTAGAGGTCGATCGTCTCGACGCCGAGCCGCCGCAGGCTCGCCTCACACGCCTGCACGATGTGCTTGCGCGAGAGGCCGGCCATGTTCGGCCCCGGCCCCATCCGGTTGAAGACCTTCGTGGCGAGCACGATCTCGTCGAGATTCCCGTACTCGCGCAGCGCTCGGCCGGTCACCTCCTCGCTCACGCCGAGCGAGTACATGTCGGCCGTGTCGAAGAAGTTGATCCCCGCCTCGATCGCGCGGCGGAAGAACGGCCGCGCCTCGTCTTCATTGAGCACCCACGGCCTCCAGGCGGAGGAGCCGTAGCTCATGCAGCCGAGGCAGATACGGGAGACGGTGACGCCCGTGGCGCCAAGGTGGGTGTATTGCATGGGTAGCATGGTACGGCCGACGGCGGCCGCGGGCAACTGCACGGTGGGTCGCGGTCCGGGCGTACCGGCGGGCCGAACGTCCCGCTCGCCCGCGCCGCGGGCGCGGGGCGGAAACGGAGCCGGGCCGGAGGGCAATCCCCCCGGCCCGCCGACAAACCCCGCGCGACCGGCGTCCGCCGGCCGCCTCACACGTCCAGGTTCCGCACCTTCGGCGCCCACTCCTCGATGAACCTGCGGCGGGGGTCGACCTCGTCGCCCATGAGCGTCTGGAAGATCTGGTCGGCCTCGACGGCGGACTCCATCGTGACGCGCAGGATCGTGCGGGTCTCCGGATCCATGGTCGTCCTCCAGAGCTGATCGGGGTTCATCTCGCCGAGCCCCTTGTAGCGCTGGACGTTGATGTTGGCCTTGCCGTCGCCCTTGCCGTTGCCCGCCACGCGCTGGATGAGCTGGTCACGCTCCTGGTCGGAGTAGGCGTAGTACTCCTCCTTCCCCTTCGCGACGCGGTAGAGCGGTGGCTGCGCGATGTAGATCATTCCCTGCTCGATCAGCTCCTTCATGTGCCGATAGAAGAACGTGAGGAGTAGGGTGCGGATGTGGGCGCCGTCGACGTCGGCGTCCGTCATGATGATGATCTTGCCGTAGCGCGCGTTCTTGGCGTTGAACTCGTCCTCGCCGATGCCGGTCCCGATGGCGGCGATGATGGTGCGGATCTCCTCGTTGGAGAGGATCTTGTCCATGCGCGCGCGCTCGACGTTCAGGATCTTGCCGCGCAGCGGCAGGATCGCCTGGAACGCGCGGTCGCGCCCCTGCTTGGCGGAGCCGCCCGCCGAATCACCCTCGACGAGGTAGAGCTCGCAGAGCGCCGGGTCGTTGATCGAGCAATCGGCGAGCTTCCCCGGAAGCACGCTCCCCTCGAGCGCGTTCTTGCGACGCACCAGCTCGCGTGCCTTGCGCGCCGCGATGCGCGCACGGGCGGCGTTGATCGCCTTCTCGATCACCACCCGGGCGACGGCGGGGTGCTCGTCGAGGTAGATCGAGAGCTTCTCGTTCACGACGCTCTCGACGGCGCCGCGCACCTCGGAGTTGCCGAGCTTCGTCTTGGTCTGCCCCTCGAACTGCGGCTCGCGCACCTTGACCGAGAGGACGCACACGAGGCCTTCGCGGACGTCGTCGCCCGAGAGCGAGTCGGGGTCCTTCTTCAGCAGCCCGTTCTTCTTGCCGTAGTCGTTCAGCGTGCGCGTCAGCGCGGCCTTGAACCCGGTGAGGTGCGTGCCGCCCTCGTGCGTATTGATGTTGTTGACGAACGTGAACGTGCTCTCGTTGTAGCCTTCGTCGTACTGGAAGGCGACCTCGATCTCGGCCTCCTCGCGGCTGGCCTCGATGTAGATCGGCTCCGGGTGCAGCGGCTTGCGCGTGCCGCGCAGGAACTCCACGAACTCCTTGATCCCGCCCTCGAAGCAGAACTCCTCGCGCTTCGGCTTGTCGCCCGGCTTCTCCACGCGCTCGTCCACCAGCGTGATCGCAAGCCCGCGATTCAGGAACGCAAGCTCGCGCAGGCGCGTGGCCAGGATGTCGTACGTGAAGACCACCTCGTCGAAGATCTCGGCGTCCGGCTTGAAGGAGACCGTCGTGCCGGTGCGGGTGGTCCTGCCCACGACCTCCAGCTCGGTCACCTTCACGCCGCGCGCGTAGCGCTGACGATGGACCTTGCCGCCGAGGTGGACCTCGACCTCGAGCCACTCCGAGAGCGCGTTCACCACGGACACGCCCACGCCGTGCAGACCGCCCGACACCTTGTACGAGTTCCGGTCGAACTTCCCGCCGGCGTGCAGGATCGTCATCGCGACCTCGACGCCCGGCAGCTTCTCGGTGGGATGGACGTCGACCGGGATCCCGCGCCCATTGTCGACGACGGTGATCGAGTTGTCCGCCCGGATGAAGACCTCGATGCGAGTGCAGTACCCGGCCAGCGCCTCGTCGACGGCGTTGTCCACAACCTCGTAGACCAGGTGGTGGAGCCCGCGCGGTCCGGTGGAGCCGATGTACATCCCCGGACGCTTGCGGACGGCCTCCAGGCCCTTCAGCACCTGGATCTGCCCCGCCGTATACTCGTTCTGTTGCGACACTGGAGTCTCCGGCATTTGCCTCGCCATCGTCTGCGCTGGTGAACGCGAAGAATTCACTCGTTTTCTGATACCCCCGCCCACTCCCGATGTGCCGCCCGATGACGGCGTCAAACGGTGGCGGGAGACACGTTTTCCCGGCCGCCTACCGCTCCGCGATGACGAACCTGACCCGCTTGATTTTTCCCCGGTTTCGGCCCGAGTTGAGCTTCTTCAGGATCTCGGATTCCATGAGCTTCAGCTCCATGAGCCAGGCGCTGGACCGGACGGCCACGAACAGGGTGCCGCTGGAGACGCGGAGCGGCGTGGTCACGGCGGCGATGGCCGGACCGACGCGCTCGGCCCACTCCGGGACGACGCTGGCCTCCTCGATGCGCTCGCCGAGGCCGGTCCGCGCCAGGTACTGCTGGAGCGCCTCGTGGACGGCGGTGGGGCCGGGCGGCTTGCGGCTCACGTGAGCACCGCTCCGGCCTCGATGCGCCAATGAGCCAGCGAGCCGCGCCGCAGCTCGAGGTCGGACTCCTTGGGCGCGGTGAGGATCACCTGGCCGCGTTCCTCGTCCTCGAGCAGCTCGAGGATCCGGCCCGAGCGGCCGGGGTCAAGCTCGGCGAAGACGTCGTCGAGCAGGACGACGGGCTCGCGGCCGCGCGCACTGCGCACGGTTTCCGCCTCGACCATGCGCAGCGCGATCGCGGCCGTGCGCTGCTGCCCGCCGGAGCCGAAGTCGCGCAGCTCGGCCTCGCCGCCGTCGCGCTGGAGGAGGATGGCGAGGTCGTCGCGATGCGGGCCGACGAGGGTCATGCCACGCTCACGCTCGCGGGGACCGAGCCTGGCCAGCTCGGCCCGGAACGCCTCCGCGGCCGCCTCGGCGCCCGGCGGCGTGTCGCCCAGCGGCACCGACGAGGCGTACGCCACACGCGCCGTCTGGCCGCCGGCGATCGCGGCGTAGCGGCGCGCGAAGCCGGGCGCGATCTCGGCGATCCACTCGGCGCGCCAGGCGACGACGCGGCCGCCCCACTCGGCGAGCCCCTCGTCCCAGGCGGCCAGGAGAGCGTCGGAGCCCCCGCTTCGGAGCATGGCGTTCCGGTGCTTGAGGATCTGGCGGTAGCGCTGTAGCGCGCCGAGGTATCCCGGGCGGTTGAGCGACAGCACGATGTCGAGGAAGCGGCGCCGGTCGCCCGGTGCGCCGGCCACGAGCGTCATGTCCGCCGGCGAGAAGATGACCACGCCGACGCCGCCGAGGGCGTCCCCGAGGCGGTCGGGCTCCGCGCCGTTCACGGCGACCCGCTTGCGGCGGGAGCGCCGCTCGAACGCGGCCTCGATCTCGCGCGCGGAACCGGCGCCGTCGAGCACACCCCGGACATGGAACACCTCCTCGCCGAAGCGCACGAGCTGCTCGTCCGGCGCGCCGCGGAAGGAGCGGAAGATCTCGAGGTAGTAGAGCGCCTCGAGGAGGTTCGTCTTCCCGGTGCCGTTGTCGCCGATCACGGCCACGCCGGCGGGCGGGAAGCTGAGCTCGAGCTCCGCGAAGTTGCGGAAGTTACGGAGCCGCAGCTTCCGGAACGCGGCGGACGAGGCGACGGCGCTCATCGGCAGGCGAAATATATCGCGCGCGCGCGCGCGTGGCTACCTCCCGCGGAACTCGGCGCGGCGCTTCTCGAGGAACGCGGCCATCCCCTCGCGCATGTCCTCGGTCGAGGCGAGGAGGCCGAAGAGGTTGGACTCGAGGCGGAGCGCATCGTCGGTGGTGGCGTGGTAGCCGAAGTCGACGGCCTGGAGCGCGAGCGCGACGGCGATCGGCCCGTTGGCGGCGATCTTCGCGGCGAGGTCGCGGGCGGCCTCGAGGAGCTGTGGCTGCGGCACGACCCGGTTGACGAGGCCGATGCGGTGCGCCTCGGCGGCGTCGATCATCTCGCCGGTCAGGATCATCTCGAGCGCGCGCCCGCGCCCGACGAGCCGGGGCAGGCGGACGGTGCCGCCGTAGCCGGGGATGATGCCGAGCTTGACCTCGGGGAGGCCGAAGCGGGCGTTCTCGCTGGCGACGCGGAGGTGGCAGGCGAGCGCGAGCTCGAGCCCGCCGCCGAGCGCGAAGCCGTTGACCGCCGCGATCACGGGCTTGCGCATGCGCTCGAGGAAGCGGAACGCGTCCTGGCCCTGGCGGGAGATGCGCACCCCCGAGAGCGGGCCCATCTTCGCGAGCTCGGCGATGTCGGCGCCGGCGACGAACGCCTTCTCGCCGGCGCCGGTCAGGATGACGCCGCGGACGGCATCGTCGGCCTCGAGCTCGCGGAGGGCCGCATCCAGCTCGACGATCGTGTCCGCGTTGAGCGCGTTCAGCTTCTCCGGGCGCTGCACCGTCACGGTGGCGATGGCGTCGGTGCGCTCGATGGTCAGGAATCGATAGTCGGCCATGGTCGGTGGGGGTCGGCGTGAGCGGCCGGCGCGCGATGGCGCCGGCGAGAGGCGGGAAGTTACGGCGCGATGGCGGGGCGGGCAAACCGTGACCCGGCGGGAGCGGGGGCCGGATCCTCACCGGCCGCCGCCGCGCCCGCGTACAATGCCCTGGACGACGCGCGCGGGGTCGAAGTCGCGGCGCGCAATGGCGAGAATCGCCTCGGGTGTGACGGCGCGGATCCGGTCCTCGAACTCGCGGATGTCCTCGAGCCCCGCGCCGAACGCGAGCGCGCCGAAGAGGTTGCCGAGCTGCGCCGCGTTCGTCTGCTGCCGGATCTGCCAGGCGCCGATCGTGTAGCGCTTGGCGCGCTCCAGCTCGTCGGCGGTGACCGGCTCCTCGCGCAGCTTCTCGAACTCATGGAGCAGCGCGGCGCGGGCCTCCTCCTCCCGCTCCGGGGCCGTGGCCATGTAGACGACGAAGGCGCCCGCCAGCCACCGCGTGATCGGGTACGCCGCCACCGTGTACGAGAGCGAGCGCCGGCCGCGCAGCTCCTCGAAGAAGCGGCCGCCGAGGCCGCTCACGACGCTGGCGAGGACCTGCACCGCGTGGCGGTCGGGATCGGAGCGGTCGGGGCCCGGGAAGCCGACTACGAGCGCGGTCTGCGCCTTGGCGAGCGTCGCCTCGAGGGAGGTCGACGTGGCCGGCCAGTGCGGCAGCGGCGCGGGCGCGCGCGGCCGGGGCGGCTCCAGCGCCTCCAGCTCCCGTGCGACGACGGCGGCGGCGGCGTCCGGGTCGACGTCGCCCACGACGAGCACCCACCGCTCTCCCTTGAGCACCTCGCGGCGGTGCCACTCGATGAGCTCCTCCCGGCCGATGCGGCGCATGGCGTCCTCGGCATCGGCGAGCGAGAGCCCGTAGGACGAGCCGGCGAACGCCGTCTCGAGGAAGAGCTGCATTGGGTAGTCGAACATGTCGTCGCGCACGCGCTCGAGGTCGCTGAGCGCGATGCGACGCTCGCGCTCGACCTCCGGCTCGGGGAAGGACGGGTGCAGCACCGGCTCGGCGAGCAGCGCGAAGCCGCGCTCGAAGTGGCGGCTGGGGAGCGAGAGCGACCAACTGAAGGAATCGGCGCCGACGCTCGGCGTGATGGCGCCGCCCAGCGCCTCGGTCGCCTCGGCGAGCTGCGCCGCGGTCCGGCGCGCGGTGCCCTTCACCGAGGTGCGTGCGAGGAGCGACGTGATCCCGGCGTTGACGGGCTCCTCGTGCGCGGAGCCGCCGCGGAATGCGATCGTCATGGAGACGAGCGGCGCGGTGCGGCGCGGCTTGACGGCGAGGCGGGTGCCGTCGGCGAGGTCGTAGAGGTGGACCTCGTCCTCGACGCGGACCGGGCGCGGCGGCGCGAGCGCCAGCGGCACGGGCAGCCCGGGCGGCTCGCTCTCGCGCAGCGGTCGCGCGGTCGTGGCGGCCTGGCCGAGCACGGCGCGCAGCGTGGGCGCGTCCACGCCGAGCGGCGGCGCCTCGCGGGGGCGGTAGACGAGCAGCGTCGCCAGGTCGAGGTCGAGGTACGTCTCGGCGACGTGGTGGAGGTCCTCGACCGTCGTCGCCAGGAGGCGCTCCAGGTAGCGCTCGGCGAGGCGCCAGTCGCCGAGCGCCTGCCAGTCGGCGAGCAGGTTGGCCTGGCCCTCGGCCGTCTCCAGCCGGCGGACGAAGCGCGCCTCCAGCAGGTTGCGGGCGCGCTCCAGCTCCCGGCTCGCCACGGGAGCCCGGCGCACGCCCTCGACCTCGCGCGCGATCGCCTCCAGCGCCGCCGGCGCATCCTCGGGGCGCAGCTCCGCGGAGATCCCGAAGATGCCGAGCTCGGTGGGCGTGTAGTTCTGGCTCCGGATCGAGGTGACGAGGCCGAGCTCGCGGACGCCGCGGTAGAGGCGCGACGCCCTCCCCTGCCCCAGCACCACGGCGAGGAGGTCGAGCGCCGGCGTGTCCGCGTGCGTCGTGCCCGGCGTGCGCCAGCCGAGCTCGGCGTACGTGTGCACGATGTCGCCCGTCATCTCGCGCAGGCGGAAGCCGCGCCGCGGCGGCTCCTCGGGCGATCGCTCCTTGAGCGGCTCGCCGCCCGGCATGTCGCCGTAGTGGCGCTCGACCAGCTCGAACGTCCGCCCCGGATCCACGTCCCCGGCGATGACCAGCACGATGTTCGACGGACGGTACAGGTTGCGGTAGTACGACCACACGTCCGCCCGCGTCAGCCGGCGCAACCCCTCCTCCGTCCCGATGCGCCACCGCCGGATCCGATGCACGTCGAACATCTCCTCGAAGAGCGCCTCCGACGCGACCGCCGACGGGTTGTCGAGCTTCCGCCGGGCCTCCTGGATGATGACGAGCAGCTCCTTGCGCAGCTCCTCCTCGTCGATCTGCGAGTTGCGCAGGGCGTCCGCCTGGATGTCGAGCCCCAGCTCCAGCGAGGACGCCGGCAGCACCGTGTAGTAGTAGGTGTAGTCGTAGATCGTCGCCGCGTTCAGGTAGCCGCCCGCGGCCTTCGTCTCCTGCGCGATCTGCCCCGCACCGCGCCGCTCCGTGCCCTTGAAGTACATGTGCTCGAGCACGTGGCTGATCCCCACGAGTTGGTCGGGCTCGTTGAAGTAGCCCGCCCGCACGTGCGTGACGATCGCCACGACCGGAGCAGAGTGGTCCTCGCGCACCAGGACCGTGAGGCCGTTGGCGAGCCGGCGCTCGTGCGTGGGTAGCCGGGAGAGGATCGAGGTCGCATCCATGAGTTTGCGCGGTTCGGGGGCTCCGCGATCACCGGCCCGTCGGCGGGCAACGGCCGTGCCGGCGGCCCGGGCCTTGCCCTAAGTGATTACACGAAAGGAGCATGACACGACCGAATGCGAGAGCAGAACCGGGCCATGCTGGATGCCGCCGTGGTCGCGGCCCGCGAGGCGAACGCGCAGGCCGTGCTGCTCGCCGCGGCGCTGCCGGAGGAGACAGAATACCTCGAGCGGGCGCTGCGCGGCGAGCGGCGGGTGATCTCGGCGTCCGTCGCGCCGGAGCGGGGCGCGGAGCGAGGCGACCTCGAGGTCGTCCGGCTGCCGGAGGTGCGCCTGCGCCGGCGCGGCCGCGCGAAGGTGGCGCTGATGGAGGGGTTGGCCGCGGGCCTGTTCCAGCCGGGCGAGCGCGTGGTGGTGATCTCCGGGAACGCGTCGGACCATGGGTGCGCGCTGGACACGGTCGCCGTGGTGGATCTGTCGGCGGAGCAGGGCGAGGAGGCGATCCTGGAGGGGGAGCCGGGCGCGCCGCTGTCGTTGCTGCGGAGCGTGGCGGACCCGGCCGTCTTCGATGCGCTGCTCGGGCTGTGCATCCAACTCGGGAAGGAGGGGAAGGAGGGGAAGCCGGTGGGTCTGATCGCGACGCTGGGCGACCACGAGGCCGTGCTGGCCAGCTCGCACCAGCTCGTGCTGAACCCGTTCGAGGGGCACGCGGAGGACGAGCTGTCGATCCTCAATCCGCCCGCGCGGCGAGCCGTGCGCGAGTTCTCGGGGATGGACGGCGCGTTCGTGCTGCGCAGCGACGGCGTGCTGGTAGCGGCCGGGCGCTACCTTCAGGTCGGGGCGACGGAGGGGGCGGTGCCGCCGGGGCTGGGCTCGCGCCACCGCGCTTGCGCGGGGATCACACGGCGGACGCGCGCGATCGCGTTCGCGTTGTCGGAGTCCACCGGGGACACGCGCGTCTTCGGCGGCGGCCGCATCCTCATGACCGTCGAGCGCACGGACTGACGCGGGCGCGGGCCGATTGACGGACTCCCGGGGAGGTGCCATTCTCCACGCCCGAACCCGAACCGGAGCAGCCCATGCTGGTCTACCTCAACGGCGAGATCCTGCCGCACGAGTCGGCCCGGATCCCCGTGGATGATCGTGGATTCCTCTTCGCGGACGGCATTTACGAGGTCGCGCGCGTCTACGACGGCCGACCCTTCCGCATGGATGCGCACCTCGCGCGCATGGCGGACGGGCTGCGGGCGATCCGGCTCGAGGCGCCCGATCTCGACCGGCTGGCCGCCGTCGCGGAGGAGCTGCTCGACCGCAACAACCTCCGCACCGGCGGCGCCACGATCTACATCCAGGTGACGCGCGGCGTCGCGCCGCGGAAGCACGCCTTCCCGGCGAACGTCACGCCGACCGTCTACGTCGCGGCGAAGCCGTTCCAGGACTACCCCGCCGAGTACTTCGACGCCGGCGTCGCCGCGATCCGCGTCGCCGACACGCGCTGGGCGCGCTGCGACATCAAGTCGGTCGCGCTGTTGCCGAACGTGCTGGCGAACCAGGCGGCGCACGAGGCGGGCGCGTTCGAGGCGATCTTCGTCCGCGACGGCGTGCTCATCGAAGGCTCGCACTCGAACCTGCTGGGCGTCATCGACGGCACGCTCGTGACGTACCCGAAGTGCAACTACATCCTCGGCGGGATCACCCGGGACGTCGTGCTCGACCTCGCCCGCCAGCTCGGGATCCCGACCCGCGAGGGGCCGATCCACGAGGACCGGTTCGCCGACGTGACCGAGCTGTTCCTCTCGGGCACGACGACCGAGGTCATGCCGATCACCCGCCTCGACGGCCGCCCGGTCGGCGACGGCACCGTCGGACCGATCACGCGCCGGCTCCAGGCCGCGTACCGCGAGCTGACCCGGAGCGCCGCCTAGCTCCGGTCGGCCTCCGGCTCGACGTACAGCCGGCGGACGACCACGATCATCGCGGACAGCAGCGGGACCGCCAGGAGCAGGCCGAGGAAGCCGAACAGGATCGCCATCAACGCCTGGAAGAGGATCATGAGCGCGGGCGGCAGCTCCACCGCCCGCTTCATGATCAGCGGGTGGATGAGCGAGGACTCCACGTGCTGGATCCCGATGTAGAGCACGACCACCCACAGCGCCTTGCTCAGCGAGACCGTCAGCGCGAGCAGGATCGCCGGCACCGCGCTCAGGATCGGGCCGTAGATCGGGATGAACTCCAGGAGCCCCGCGAGCAGCGCGAGCGCGTACGGCGCCGGAACCCCCAGCAGCCAGACGCCGACCCCGGTCATCACCCCGATCACCGTCATCGCGGTCACCGCGCCCACCATCCAGTGCCGCAGCGTCGCGCCGACCTCCTCCAGCGCCCCGCGCAGCCGGGGCCGCGAGCTGCGCGGCGCCAGCCGCACCATCCCCGCCAGGTACGTCGAGGGGTTCACCGCCAGGTAGATCCCCGCGAACAGCAGCGTCACGAAGCCGATCAGCACGCCGAGCACCGTGTTCACCAGCGGAAGCGCGCCGGTCACCAGCGACACCAGCTCGCTCCCGAGCCGCTGCCGGATCTCCGCCGCGAGCTGGTCGTTCCCCGGACCCAGCCGCCCCGACACGCGGCTCCACCACGCCTCTAGCGTGGCGTTGATCCGCACCACCGCATCCGGCAGCTCCCGCTGGATGAAGCCGAGCTGATCGATCAGCGCCGGCAGGCTCAGGTAGACCAGCCCCCCCAGCAGCGCGAGGACCGCCAGCACCACCAGCACCGCCGCCACCGGACGCGGCACCCCGCGCCGCTCCAGCGGCTCGACGAACGTCGACAGGAACAGCGCGACGAGCGCCGACAGAAACGCCAGGAAGAAGACGTCGCGCCCCAGCCAGAACGCGTGCGCCACCCCCCAGAGCAGGATCGCCACCAGCACGGCGCGGGCGACGAACCCGATCGTGATCGGCTGCCCCCGGGGCGCGCCCGCCGCCTGCACGTCACGCTCGCTCTGCATCCCGCTCCGCTCCCGGACCGGGGGCCCCCCGGCGGGCCCGCCCCCCCCCCCCCCCCCCCCCCCCCGACCCCGCCATGGCGCCGACTCGCCACGAACCGCATCTTGGGTACCGCGCCGCGACGAACCGAGTCGCTCCGAAGATCTCCCGAAACCATCCCCGGCGCGGGGGGTACGAGGGAAGCACGAGAGGGGCGCGTGGGGAGCAACGCTAGAGAAAGGCGGAAGCGATGAGTCGCTCGCTCAACAAGGTCATGTTGATCGGGAACGTCGGCAACGAGCCGGAGGTGCGGAGCACGCCGGGCGGGAACAAGGTGGCGAAGCTGTCATTGGCGACGAACCGGACGTTCACGGACCGGACCGGGCAGCAGCAGGAGAAGACGGAGTGGCACCGGCTGACGTTCTGGTCGAAGCTGGCGGACCTGGTCGAGCAGTACGTGCACAAGGGGGACCGGCTGTACGTGGAGGGGCGACTGGAGTACTCCCAGACAGAGGACGAGAAGGGGAACGTCCGCTACTGGACGGACATCGTGGTGCAGGACATGGTGATGCTGGGGGGTGACCGGAGCGGCGGTGGATCGTTGGACGCGGCGGCGCCGGCTCGGCGCGGCTCGCGGCCGGCTCCGGCTCCGGCGCCGTACGAGGACGAGGACGACGACCTTCCGTTCTGAGCCGGCGGCTCTCGGGATGGGCGAGGCGGCGCGAGCGCGGGGCTCGCGCCGCCGCGTCGCGTTTCAGCGGCGGCGCGGCCGGCGGCGCGCCCGGGCGGGGTCGGCCGCGCCGGGGCGGCGCCCCCCGCGTGCGG
>JADGGV010000331.1 GCA_019689775.1 Gemmatimonadota bacterium | reverse complement strand
GAGGCGGGGCGGCGCCGAGCCAGTCCGGGGCGTCGGCGACAGCGGTGGCGCGGCGGTTCTCGTCGGCGATCTGGAGGACGAGCTCCTCGCGCAGGACGCCGGTGCCCTTGGGCGCCTCGATGCCGAGGCGGACTCCGCGGCTGTCGCAGGAGATCACGACGATCCGGATGCCGCCGTCGATGAGGATGGCGTCACCCGCGCGACGGCCGAGAATCAGCATGCCTTCCCCTTATCTCACCATATCCAGGACGGACTGGATCATCTCATTGGCGGCCGTGACGACGCGCGCGGCGGCGGCGTAGGCGGACTGCGCCTGGATGAGGCGGGTCAGCTCCTCGTCGGTGGAGACGCCACTGACGGCGGCGCGCCGGTTGTCGGCCTGCTCCGCGAGGGTCTGGTGGACCTCGGCGGCGTCGCGCGCGGCGGCGACGGCGAGGCCGACGTCGCTCACGGTGTCGGTATAATAGTCGCCGAAACTCTTCCCTGACAACGCCGGCTGGGCGAGGTCGCGGAGCTGGGAGAGCGCGAGGGCGACGTTGTTGTTGCCGGCGAGGTAGGTCGGCGGGGTCGTGGAGGTGTCGCCGGTGCCGGCGGCGACGTCGTCGGGACCGGTGATGTCGGGGGAGATGGTGATGTTGGACGCGTCGATGGCCGCGGCGCCGCCGGAGGCGAAGAAGTCGAGGCCGGTCTTCTGGCTGAGGCTGACGCCGTTGCGGTGCTGGGTGTTGACGGCGTCGGCGAGGGAGGCGGCGAGGGTGTCGAGCTGCGAGCGGGCGCCGACGAGGTCGACGTTGAGGGTGTCGAGCATGGCGCCGACGGCGCCGCCGACGCCGGTGACGGTCGAGCCGGAGGCGGTCTTGATGCTGAAGGCGCCGGCGGTGCTGTCGACCTCGAAGCGCGCGGCGCCGGAGCCTTCGACGAGGGTGAAGCCGTTGACGTTGGCGGCGATGGACCCGTCGCCGCGCTCGACGATCTGGAGCGGGACGATGGTGCTCATCTCGTCGAGGGCGCGATCGCGGGCGTCGCGGAGGTCGCTGGCGGTGGTGCCGTCGCTCTCGAGGGCGACGATGCGGTGGTTGAGGTCGGCGACCTGGGCGGCGAGCGTGTTGAGCCGGTCGATGGAGTTCTCGAGCCGGGTCTGGATGTCGGCGCCGAGCTGCTGGAGGGCGGCCGAGCGCTGCCGGAACTCGGCGGCGAGCTGGGCGCCGCGCTCGATGACGACGGCGCGGGCGCTGGCGCTGGCGGGGCGGCTGGCGACGTCGGACCAGGCGGAGAAGAAGGCGTCCATGGCGGAGGCGAGGCCGTTGTCGGAGGGCTCGCCGAAGATGGTCTCGACGCGACCGAGGAGGTCCTCGCGGGTGGCCCAGCCGGCGGCCTCGGCGGCCTCCTCGCGGTAGCTGGCGTCGAGGAAGAGGTCGCGGGAGTGGGTGACGCCCTGGAGGAGGACGCCGGTGCCGACGGTGCCGGCGGCCGTCGTGAGGCTCGGGGCGGCAACGAGGTTGGCGCGCTGGGCCGTGTACCCCTCGGTCTGGGCGTTCGCGATGTTGTGCGACGCGACCTGCATGGCGCCCTGCTGGGCGATGAGCGCGCTGCGGGCGATGGAAAGGATGCCTCCCAAGGACATGGTCACACCTTCCGGTTGAGCAGGACGCCGGTCGCGGTACGATCGCGGGTTGCGGCGGCGCCGTCGTAGGCGACGGGCGCGCTGGCGACGCCGCAGAGCGACCGCATCCGGTTCTCGCCGTTGGCGAGCGCCTGGCGGAGGACGCGCCGGTTCAGCTCGATCTGGCGGGAGAGCGAGCGGGCGGTCTCGAGGAGCGCGTCGCGGGCGCGGAGGAGAGCGGCGTCGGCGTCGTCGCCGAGCGCGTCCTCGAGGCTCTCGAGCGGCGTGTCCTCGTCGCCGGTCAGGATGGCGAGGAGCGCGCGGCGGCGGCGGCGCGCCTCCTCGAGCGTGCGCAGGACGCGGTGGGCGGCGAAGACGCTGTCGTCGACGGCCTCGATGTCGTCGGCGGCGACGCCGCGGCGCTGGCGGCCGAGGACGTCGGCGAGGTCGCCGAGGAGGCGCATCTCGGTGTCGAGCGCACTCTGGAGCGCCAGGACGTCGGCCGCCGCGGGCGCCTGGGCGAGCGCGCCGGGCCTCATGACGCCTCCGGCGCGCTGGCGGCCTGCGGGGTGGCGGCGGCGGGCGGTTCGGCCCGCGGCGCCGCGGCCTCGGCCGGGAGCGCCTTGCGGAGCTGGTGGTAGAGGGCGACGCCGAGGCCGCGGGTCTGCTGCCGGGCGGCGGCGGCGGCGACGTTCTCGTCCATCATCGAGGAGAAGATCTCCTCGCCCGTGCCGCCGTCGACGATGCCGTCGTGGGGCACGGTCTGGCGGAGCTGGGCGAAGAGCTGGGCGAGGAAGACGCCCTCCATGTCGGCGCAGGCACGCCGCAGGCGGGCGTCGTCGCTCGACGGGGCGGGCCGGGTGCCGGCGGCAGCAACGCTTCCGATCATCGGACCGTGACCTCCGCAGTGATGGCGCCGACCTCGCGCAGGGACTCGAACATGGCGGCGATGGCCGTCGCGGGGGCGGCCATGCTGTGGAGCGCCGCGGCGACGTCCTGGACGGTCGTGCCGCCGCGGACGCGGACCTGGCCGGGGACGGGCTGGGCGCCGGCGCCCTGCCCCGCCCCGCCGATCGTGAGCGTCATCGAGCCGTAGCTGACGACGGCGTCGCCGACGGGGAGGTCGCCGCCCGCGGCGATGGTGCCGTCGCGCCCGTCGATGATGATCCGCGGGCGCGCCTCGACCGGGACCCGGATGTCGCCGATCTGCGCGAGGAACTCCGCGATGCTGCCGCCGGCGGCGCCGTCGGCGGCGGCCGGCGGCGTGAGCGCGACGGAGCCCGGATCCTCGACCCGCGCGGCGCCGCTGAACTTCGCGTTGATCGCGGCGGCGATGCGGGTCGCCATACTCAGGTTCGGCTGACGGAGCAGCAAACGTGAGCTGGCGGCGAAATCCTGCCGGGGCAGCGGGGCTCCGAGGAGGCCGCCGGCGGGGATGCGGGCGGTGGTCTCGACGGTGTAGCCGCGGCGGGAGGCGATGCCCTCGCTGAGCAGCAGCGGCCCCTGTGCGGTGGCGACGGGGTCGCCGCCGGGCTCCATGACGAGCGGCGTCGCCCAGAGGACGCCGCCGCGGAGCGAGAGCGCATCGCCGATCGAGGCGACCTGGACCTCGAAGCGGCCGCCGGGGCGGAGGAACGGCGAGGCCTCGGCGGTGACGAGGACGGCGGCGACGTTGCGCGTGCGAAGCATCTCGGCCGGGACCTCGATGCCGAAGTTGCGCAGCAGGTTGGCGACGGACTGCACCGTGTGGCGGGAGCCGTAGTTGCCGATGGCGCGGTCGCCGGTGCCGTCGAGGCCGACGACGAGGCCGTAGCCCATGAGGCGGATCGGCACCTCGTGGTCGGTCGTGGTGAGGTCGGCGATGCGGGCGTCCTGGGCGCGCGCGGGCGCGGCGGCGCCGAGGAGCAGGGCGAGCGCGACAGCCGCGAGGACGCCGAGCGGGCGAGCGGGGGAGTGCCGGTGTGGGAGGTTGTCGCTTCCAGCCACGCTGCCGCTCTCCCACTCAGCCACCCGGCCGGCCGGCCGGCGGGGGGCCGTCGGTTCCATCGGATGATCTGCTAGCGCGATCACGGCCACAGCATCCCCACGATCTTCGAGAGGATCCCCTTCTTCGGCTCGCCGAGGCTCTTGTCCGGGACGGTCTCGATGCGGGCGTCGGCGAGCCGGAACGAATCGACGACGTTCTGAGCGGTGACGTCCTCGGGGCGGACGAGGCCGCTGACGACGAGGGTCTGCTCGTTCCGGTCGATCCGCATCACCTTCTTCCCCTCCACGTGCAGGATGCCGGAGGGCTCGACCTGCGTGACGCGGACGGTGATCTCGGAAGTGATGCGGTTGTGGTGCGTCGACTCGCCGCGCTGGCGGGAGTCGGTGTCGAAGCTGCTGCCGATGCCGCCGGTCATGCGCGAGCCGGCGTTCGTGCCGGAGCCGAAGGCGCCGGAGAGGTCGGCGCGGACGCCGCGGTCCTGGGTCGCGGTGTTGGTCCGGTCGGCCGAGGCGAGTGTGTACTCGTCGACGAGGACGGTGATCAGGTCGCCGACCGCGAAGCGCCGCCGGTCGGTGGTCCAGGAGAACCGGGACATCGGCGGCAGATCGGACGCGGGCGCGGCCTGGACGGCCCCGGTTCCGGCCTGGCCCGGCGCGGCGGGCGTGGCCTGGCCGGACGCAGGCGTGGGCTGGCCGGGCGCGGTCGGGGCGCCGGCGGGCGTCTGCTGCGCGCGGGCGGGGAGAGAGAGCGTGGCCGTGGCCAGGATGGCGGCGGCGACGCAGCGATGGACGATCACGGGTTCCTCCCGGGGGTGGCGTCGATGCGGACCTCGGCGTCGCCGACGGCGACGCCCTCGAGGCGGCGGCCCTCGGCGGTGCGCACGGCGACGGGCTGACCGAGGGCGGCGGTGCCGGCCGCGACGGCATCGAGGGTGAGCCGGATCGCGCCGGCCACGTAGGCGACGCGGACGCGCTGGCCGGCCCGGACGACGGCGGGCGCGGCGACGGCGGGCGGGGCAAGCGGCTCGCCGGCGCGAAGCGGCCGGTTCACGACCCAGCCGGGCTGGACGGCGGAGGTCGGCTCGGCACCGGGCTCGCCCCAGACGACGACGGAGTCGAGCGCGATGTCGTCGGCGGTCAGCGTCGCGCCGCGGGCGAGCGGGCGGCGGGCGACGGCGCGCTGGACGACGGTGCCGGCGCGGAGCGAGAGGCGCGCGCGGCCGCCGTCGACATCGACGATCCAGACGCCGCCGGCGCCGGTGCCGACGAGCGAGGCGCTGGAGGTATCGGCGGGCGCATGGCCGGCGGGCGCGGGGCCCCACTCGAGGCGGACGCGCGCAGGGTCGACGCCCCAGCGGGCGGCCACCTCGGCGCGGACGCGCTCGGCGAACCGCACAGGGG
>JADGGV010000330.1 GCA_019689775.1 Gemmatimonadota bacterium | reverse complement strand
GGGTGGGGCACGGCCGGGCGGCGTCGATCTCGGCGTCGCCCGGCGCCGCGTCCCGGCCGCGCATCACGGCGCGCCGGCCGGTGTGCCGGCCTCGGCCGCGGCGCCCGCGACGAGCGCTTGCGAGACCGCCCGCTGAAGGGGCGCCAGGTTCGGGAAGTAGCCGGCGGCGTCGGTGCCGACGTTCTGCCGGTTCGTCAGGAGCACGACCGCGAGGTGCAGGCTGGGCACGCCGAGGACGTACGTGCCGGTGAAGCCCGTGTGGGAGAAGCTGCCCGCCGGCAGCTCCGCCGGCATCATCCAGCCGAGCCCGTGGCCGTAGCGGTCCCGCGTCAGGAACGCGTGCACCACCTCCGGGCTCACGTAGCGTCGCCCGCCCCAGCTCCCGTCGTGTAGCAGCACCTCGAGCAGGACGTGCAGGTCCTCGGCCGTCGAGAACAGCCCCGCGTGCCCGGCGACGCCGCCGTTCGCGTACCACGCGTTCCCGTCGTCCGCCTCGCCCACGAGCGTGTAGCGGCGCCAGCCGTCCCACGCGGTCGGATCGTCGTCGTAGCGGTAGCCGAACGCCGTGTCGTAGACCATGTGCCGCTCGTACCCGTTCCCGTGCTCGGTCGCCGCGAAGTCGCGGAACCCGTGCGCCCTGGGCAGGAACGTCGTGTGGCGCAAGCCGAGCGGCCGGTACAGCTCGTCGCGCACGAACACATCGAGCGGCCGGCCGCTCACCCGCTCGACCAGGTAGCCGAGGAGCATGAAGCCCAGGTCGCTGTAGTGCCGCCCTTCGCCCACGCCCCAGCCGAGCGGCATCGAGCGGATCAGGTCGTACGTCTCCCGCGGCGTGTGCGCGTGGTAGTAGAGCGGCTGCCACTGCACGAGCCCCGACGAGTGCGTCAGCAGGTGCCGCACCGTGATGCTGTCCAGGTGCGGGCCGCGGAACTCCGGCAGGTAGCGGTACACCGGGGCGTCCACGTCCACGACGCCGCGGTCCACGAGGCGCATGACCGCGAACGTCGTCGCCATCACCTTCGTCACGGACGCCAGGTCGAACAGGTCGGTCGTGCGCATCGGCACCGGGTGCGCCAGGCGACGCATCCCGTAGTCATAGAGCTGCGCCCAGCCGTACGCGCGCTCCAACACGATCCGGTCGTTGCGCGCCACGAGCAGCACCGCGCCCGGCACCTCCTCGCGCGCCACCGCCGCGTGGACCAGCGAGTCGGCGCGAGCCAGCGCACGCTCGAACGGCCCGCGGTTGGCGGGCGGCGGCGCGGCGGAGGGCGCCGCTGCGGCGGGTGATGGGGCGATGGGCGCCGGCGTGGTCGGCGCCGGGGCGGCAGGCGGCGCAGCGACGGCGCGCACCGGCGCGGCGGGAACCGCGGCGACGGCAGCCGGGCCGCCGGCCGGCGCCGGCGCGCTCGGCTGCGGCGCGCACGCGGCCGCGGTCAGGGTGAAGGCGAGGGCGATCTTCGCGGGCGACATGGGCTCCGACGGGTCAGGGTGGAGCCGCAATTTAGGCCCTGTTCCTGCATCGCGCAGGGCGGCGCGCGGCGGCCGGCGGGGCGCCGTCGTACGGATTACGGCGCGCGTCCGATGGAGCCGATCCTTACTCCGGAGGACGCGGAGCGACGGGCCCCCCGCCGGGCCGGGGGGCCGAGAGGCCGTCGCCGGTCCGCGCGCAGGCACGCGTCGGCCGCTGCCCGGCCGGCGCCGACGATGTACACCACAGGCCCGATCCAGCATGAATTCGGACGCAGCGGCGCAGCGCATCGACGGGAACCATCACCTGGACCTGGGACCGGAGGAGGTGGTCCGACACTACGACGCGAACTACTCCAACTTCGCGAGCGCGCTCTACCAGGACATCCGGCGCGAGGCGTTCGGCGAGGACATCGGCCAGAACAGTTGGCTCTCCGTCGGCGAGCACGACGCCTTCATCCAGTGGCTGGACGTCGCGCCCGGCATGCGCGTGCTCGACGTGGGGTGCGGCGCCGGCGGCCCGGCACTGCGCCTGGCGCGTTTCGCCGACTGCGAGGTGGTCGGGATCGACGTCCACGAGCAGGCCGTGCGCAACGCCACGATCATGGCGAGGCGGCAGGGGCTCGGGCGCGTCGCCCGCTTCCAGGTCGTCGACGCCGCCGGGCCGCTTCCGTTCGCCGACCGCAGCTTCGACGCCCTCGTCTGCATCGACGCGCTCCCTCATCTCCCGGACCGCGCCGCGGTGCTGCGCGAGTGGGCGCGCGTGCTCAAGCCGCGCGGCCGCGCGCTCTTCACCGACCCCGTCGTCGTGACCGGGCCGCTCTCCCGGGCGGAGCTGGTCACGCGCAGCTCGATCGGCTTCTACCTCTTCGTGCCACCGGGGTGCGACGAACGCCTCGCCGCCGGCGCCGGGCTCCCCGTCGTCCGCGTCGAGAACCTGACCGACAACATGGCCGAGATCGCGGCCCGCTGGCGCGCCGCACGGCAGCGCCGCGCGCCGCTGCTGCGGCAGGTCGAGGGGGCGACAACGTTCGAGGCGCAGCAGGCGTTCTTCGCCGTCGCCGAGCGGACAGCGCGCGAGCGGCGCCTCTCGCGCTACGCCTACCTCGCGACGCGGCGGCCGTAGCGGCCTGGCTCGTCGCCGCGCGCCTGGCGCAGCTCCTGCAACGCCGGCCGGGTCCGGCTCCAACCCCAACTGGAGGCTCCCATGGCCCGGTGCGAGGTGTGCGGCAACGACTACGCGATGAGCTTCGACGTCGTCGCCGCGGGCAACCGCCACACGTTCGACAGCTTCGAGTGCGCGATCCACAAGCTCGCGCCGGTCTGCGAGCACTGCGGCTGCAAGATCGTCGGCCACGGCATCGAGGCCGAGGGCCACTTCTTCTGCTGCGCGCACTGCGCGCGCACGGCCGGCTACGAGGCCGCCGTCGAGGCGTCAGCGCACGCCGGCCGGCGCATCCGGCGTCGCCGCGACGGTCCCCTCCAGCCACCCGAGCTCGCCGATCCGCTCGACGAGCCGGACGAAGCCGTGGCGGTACCCGCCCGGATCCTCGCCGAGGCCGGCGCGGGCCAGCGCGAGCACCTGGTCGAGGCTGGCGGCGCCGCGGTGCTCCGAGCTGCGCAGCAGCATCCCGAGTTCGGCCACGGCGGCGGCGAAGCGGAAGTCCGCGGAGGCCGGCCGGCCGTCGTCACGGACCGGCTGCTCGATCAGCTTGCTGCGCTCGCCCGTCGGATCCTTGTAGCGCACCTTCAGGAACAGCAGCTCCGGGTGCGCGCCGGCGTCCGCCGCCACCTGCGTGCGCTGGTAGCGCAGCGGGTTGGGGACGCGCACCGGCGTGTCGTCGGGCGCATCGGCGGGGATCACCTCGTAGAGCGCGGTCACCGCCTGGCCGGCGCCCAGCTCGCCCGCGTCCTTCGCGTCGTCGTTGAAGTCCTCGCTCGCGAGCAGCCGGTTCTCGTAGCCGATCAGGCGGTAGGCCCGCACGCGCGCCGGGTTGAACTCGACCTGGATCTTCACGTCCTTCGCGACCGTGTGCAGCGTCCCGCCGATCTCGTGGACCAGCACCTTGCGCGCCTCGAGCAGGTCGTCGATGTAGGCGTAGTTGCCGTTCCCGTGGTCGGCGAGCTGCTCCATCTTCGAGTCCTTCAGGTTCCCGGTCCCGAAGCCGAGCACGGTCAGGAACGTCCCCTCGCGCCGCTTCTCCTCGATCAGCCGGACCATCTCTGCGTCGCTCGACGGGCCGACGTTGAAGTCGCCGTCGGTGGCCAGGATCACCCGGTTGTTGCCGCCCGCGCGGAAGTTCTTGCGCGCCACGCGGTAGGCCAGCTCGAGCCCCGCGCCGCCGGCCGTCGAGCCGCCCGCCTCCAGCCGCGCGATCGCCTCCCGGATCACCTCCTTCCGGTCCCCCGGCGTGGGCGGCAGCACGAGCCCCGCCGCGCCCGCGTAGACGACGAGGGCGACGCGGTCCTCCGGCCGCAGCTCGTTCACCAGCAGCTCCAGCGACGCCTTCACCAGCGGCAGCTTGTTCGGCTCGTTCATCGAGCCGGAGACGTCCACGAGGAAGACGAGGTTGCTGGGCGGCAGCGATGCCGCAGCCACGCTCGGCGCGCGCAGCAGCAGGCGCACGAGCCGGTGCGTCGGCGCCCAGGGCGCGGGCGCGACCTCCGTCACGATCGCCAACGGGCGGCCGGCGGGCGGCTCCGGCGCGTCGTACGTGAAGTAGTTGACCAGCTCCTCGATGCGCACCGCATCGACCGGCGGACGGCGCCCCTCGGTGACGAAGCGGCGCAGGTTGCTGTACGCCGCCCGGTCGACGTCGATCGAGAACGTCGACAGCGGGTTCGCCGTCACGGCGAGGAACGGGTTCTCCTCGATGCGCGCGTAGGCCTCCGTGTTGAACGGCACGTCGCGCCCGCCGCCCCGGCGCGCGCCCCCCCCCCCCGCCCCCCCCCCCCCCCGCGGCGGCGCGCGGCAGCCACGCGGCCCGCCACGGCGCGGCGGGCGGCCCGGGACTCCTGCGTGACCGACGGCGCCACCGCCGCCTGGTCCATCGCGATGCCCGGTCGGGCCCGCGCCGCCGCGGACGCCGGCGCGGCCTTCACCATCCCCCCGACCACGACCTCCTCCAGCGCCAGGGCCGCCGGCGCGAGCGCGAAATCGACGCGCACGGAGTCGCCGCGCGGCCGCACGCTGCGCGCCTGGCGCGCGTAGCCGATCATCTGCGCGACGAGATCCAGCCGGCCGGAGCGCGGGAGCGGGGCGTCCAGCGTGTAGCGGCCGTCCGCGCCGGTCAGCGCACCCGCCGGTCCGCCGCCGACCAGCGCCACCTGCGCCCCCGCCAGCGGGCGCCCGGTTTGGGCGTCCGTGACCAGACCGCTGACATGGATCGTGGCGCCGGCCGGGGGGCGCGGGCCGACGGTCAGCGCGTACAGCGCCGGCACGGACAGCGCCGGCACGGCCAGGATGGCAAGAATGAGCCTGCGCATGGATGGTCCCTCCGAAGCTCTCGGGTGCCCTCGACTGCGGTCTCACCCCGAGAGGACGGCGGAGCGGCGGCTCCATGCACACGTTGGCGGCGGCGGGAGGG
>JADGGV010000329.1 GCA_019689775.1 Gemmatimonadota bacterium | reverse complement strand
ACCTCACGCGGGAGAAGGGGGTCGTCCGCTCGGCGGTGGTGGCGGGGAAGGAGGGCGAGGTCTCGAAGTTCCAGGACTACTACGATTTTGCCGAGCCGCTCTCGCGCATCCCGTCGCACCGGATCCTGGCGATCCGGCGCGGGGAGCAGGAGGGCTACCTGACGTGGACGATCGAGGCGCCGGTCGAGGAGATCGTGGCGGGGCTGGAGCGGCGGGTCGCGCACGGGCGGGCGGCGCGGGCGCAGCTTGCGGCGGTCGTCGAGGACGCGTACCGCCGGCTGATCGCGCCGTCGATCGCGGTGGAGCTGCGCGTGGAGCTGAAGGACGCGGCGGACGAGGAAGCGATCGCGATCTTCGGCAGGAACCTCGAGCAGTTGCTGCTGGCGTCGCCCGCGGGCGAGCGGGTCGTCGTCGGGCTGGACCCGGGCTTCCGCACCGGCGTGAAGGTCGCCGTGGTGTCGCGGACCGGCGCCGTGCTGGAGACGGACACGCTCTACCTGCACCAGCCGGATCGGTTCACCGAGGGGCTGTGGCGGCTCATCGATCGGCACGCGGCGGAGCTGGTCGCGATCGGGAACGGCACGGCGTCGCGCGAGACGGAGGCGCTGGTCCGGCAGGCGCTACGCGGGCGGGAGGGCGCGCCGCAGGTGGTGGTCGTGAACGAGGCCGGCGCGTCGGTCTACTCGGCCTCGGAGGTGGCGCGCGGGGAGCTGCCGGAGCTGGACGTGTCGCTGCGCGGCGCCGTCTCCATCGCGCGGCGGCTCCAGGATCCGCTCGCCGAGCTGGTCAAAATCGACCCGAAGTCGATCGGGGTCGGGCAGTACCAGCACGACGTGAACCAGACACGGCTGAAGCGCCGGCTCGACGAGGTGGTCGAGATCTGCGTCAACCGGGTCGGTGTGGAAGTGAACACGGCGTCGCCCTCGCTGCTCTCCTACGTGGCGGGGATCGGGCCGACGCTGGCGCGCAACATCGTCGCGCTGCGCGACGCGCGTGGCGGGCTCCGCTCGCGTCGCGAGCTGCGGGAGGTGCCGCGGCTCGGCGACCGCGCGTTCGAGCAGGCGGCCGGCTTCCTGCGCGTCCGCGGGGGCGAGCACCCGCTGGATGCGACGGCGGTGCATCCCGAGCGCTACGGGCTCGTCGAGCGGATCGCCGACGACCTCGGCCGGCCGCTCCACGAGCTGCTCGAGAACGAGAGTCTGATCGAGCGCATCGACCTCGCCCGCTACGTCTCGGACGACGTCGGGCTGCCGACGCTGCTCGACATCGTGGAGGAGCTGAGGCGGCCGGGTCGCGACCCGCGCGAGACGTTCGAGCCGCCGGCGTTCCGCGAGGACGTGAAGGAGCCGAAGGACCTGCGGGAGGGGATGGTGCTGGAGGGCGTGGTGACGAACATCGTCGCCTTCGGCGCGTTCGTCGACGTGGGCGTGCACCAGGATGGGCTGGTCCACGTGTCGCAGCTCGCCGACCGGTTCGTGCGGGACCCGAACCAGGTCGTCTCGGTGGGGCAGAAGGTGAAGGTGACCGTGCTGTCCGTGGACGTGGAGCGCAACCGCATCGCGCTCTCGATGCGGGGCGATCCGGGCGCGGCGCGCCGGCCGGAGCGTGGTCAGCCGGCAGGCCAACGCGCCGGCGGCACACCCGGCGCGCGCCGTGGCGGCGGTGCCGCGGGCCCGGCCGAGTCGCGCGGACGCGAGGCGCCGGCGGACCAGCCACGTCGCCGGCCGCCGCTCCCGAAGCCCGGCGACATCGCGCCGAACGGGATGCGGTTCCGGTGAGCCTGGCCGTTCGCGACCCGAGCCGTCTAGAAGTGGATCGAGAGGCCCGCCCGGGGCGACGAAGAGGCGCGCCGGATACCCCGGAGCCGAGATGCGAAGCCGCGCCCGTTTCCTGAAGGCCCATCCGATCCACCCCGGGCTGGTGCCGTTCCCGCTGGCGCTGCTGCTGGCGACGGTCGCGTTCGACGCGGCCGGCGTCGCGCTGAAGCAGCCGGGGTGGTACATCGCGGGGAAGTACATGGCGGGGGTCGGCGTGGCCACGGGCCTGCTCGCGGCGGTGCCCGGGTTGGTGGACTACGTCTACACCGTGCCGCCGCGCAGCTCCGCGCGCCGTGCGGCGACGCGGCACATGCTCGCGAACCTCGCGGCGCTGGCCATGTTCGCCCTGTCGTTCTGGATCCGCGGCGGTCCCGGCGTGCCGCCCGACCCGCCGATCCTCTGGCTCGAGCTGGTCGGCGCCGGGTGCCTCGTCTACGCTGGCTTCCTCGGCGGCACGCTGGTCTACCGCAACCAGATCGGCGTCGACCATCGCTACGCCGGGGCGGGGAGATGGCGGGAGGTCGCGGTCGCCGGCTCGCCCGTGACCGTGGCGCGCGCGGACGAGCTGGCGCCCGGCCAGATGAAGCTCGTGCGAGCCGGGCGCCGGCGCGTCGTCCTCGCCCGCACGGCCGACGGTTACGTCGCGTTCGACGACCGCTGCACGCACCGCGGCGGCTCGCTCGCCGGCGGCATCCTCGCATGCGACGTCGTGACCTGCCCGTGGCACGGCTCGCAGTTCCGCGTCGCCACCGGCGAGGTCGTGTCGGGTCCCGCGCGCGAGGCGATCGCGACGTACCGCGTCGAGCTCGTCGGCGACGAGGTGCGGCTCGTCCTGTGACCGGGCTGATCGGGCGCCGGTACTGCGGCAGCGTTCGTCGCTTGCGGGGGGGCGTCGGATGGTCTTCGGCGCCGCGCGCCGTTCAGCCGCGCGCGAGCTGCTGGAGCCGCCGCGCCGCCTCCTCGAGCGTCTCCAGCCGCTTGCAGAACGCGAAGCGTACGAGCGTGCGGCCGAGCGACGGGTCGTGGAAGAAGCTCGACCCCGGCACGGGCGCGACGCCGCCGTCCATCCGCCCATCGGCGCCGCGGGCCAGCCAGCGGGCGAACGCGTCGTCGTCCAGGTCGCTCAGCGCGGAGAAGTCGGCGAGGATGTAGTACGCGCCGGCCGGCGGCGCGCAGGCGAAGCCCGCCATCCGCAGCGCGCCGTGCAGCACATCGCGCCGGGCGCGGTAATCGGCCGCGAGGCCGGCGTAGTAGTCGTCGCCCAGCGTCTCCATGGCGACGGCGATCGCCTCCTGGAGCGGCGCGGGGGCGCCGACCGTCAGGAAGTCGTGCACCTTCCGGATCGCGAGCGTCAGGTCCGCCGGCGCGATGATCGTCCCGATCCGCCACCCGGTGACGCTGAACGACTTCGACGAGCCGCTGATCGTCACGGTCCGATCGCGCATCCCCGGCAGCGTCGCCAGTGGGACGTGCACCCCCTCGTAGAGGATGTGCTCGTAGATCTCGTCGGTGAACGCGATCAGGTCGTGCGTCCGGCACAGCTCCGCGATCGTCTCCAGCTCGGCGCGCGAGTAGACGCGGCCCGTGGGGTTGTTCGGCGTGTTCAGCACGATCGCGCGCGTCCGCGGCGAGACCGCGGCCGCGAGCCGCTCCGGCTCCAGCGGCGCGTTCGCCGGGAGGGTCACGAAGACCGGCGTCGCCCCGCACAGGATCGCGTCCGGGCCGTAGTTCTCGTAGAACGGCTCGAAGACGATGACCTCGTCGCCCGGGTCGACGATCGCCAGGAGCGCCGCGGCCATCGCCTCCGTCGCGCCGCAGGTGACGGTCACCTCCCTCGCCTCGTCGACCTCCATGCCGTAGAAGCGCGCGTACTTCGCCGCGATCGCGCGCCGCAGCCGCGGCGTGCCCCAGGTCACGGCGTACTGGTTGACGTCCGCGCGGATCGCCGCGCACGCGGCCTCCTTGAGCACGTCCGGGGCGGGGAAGTCCGGGAACCCCTGGGCCAGGTTGATGGCGCCGTGCTCGTTGGCGACGCGCGTCATCTCACGGATCACCGACTCGGTGAAGCCGTGCGTGCGGCGCGCGGTGCGTGGTCTGGCGGTGATGGTCGACATGGGAGGCTTTCCGGCGGTGGCTGTGGCCCGGGGACCGGCGGGGAAACGCCGCCGGACGGAAAGTGGCGCCGGCGGCGCGCTGCGGCAATCCTCGCCGCGCCGGTGCGGCCCGGGTTCGTGATCGACCGGGCGGGGTCGCGCCGGGATCCTCCTCGCCGCGCGCGCCGCAGTCAGTACTGCGAGAGCGTGCCGGCGCGCCGCGCGTAGCGGAGGCTCCAGGCGAAGGCGAGGCCGCTCCCGGCAAGGAGCCCGACGGCAAACAGCAGGAGGATGGCCATGTCGGGGAGGACCAGGTGCAGCGGCGCGCGCTCGAGCACCGCCTGGCGGAGCGCCCTGAGCCCGTACGTCATCGGAAGCCACTCCGCGACGGACGGGAGCCACGCCGGCAGCACGCGGGTCGGGTAGTACACGCCGCCGAAGAGGATCGAGGCGGTCAGGACCGCGTTCGGCAACGGCGTCGTGGTGCGGAACGCGAGCACGAATGCGGCGGCGAGGAGGCCGAAGGGGAGGTGGGCGGCGACGGTGAGCAGGACGATGAGCAGTCCCAGCGGCGCCCGGCCCCAGACGAACGGCGCCCCCAGGAGCGCGCCGGTGAGCAGGAGCGACGTCGCCCGGACGAGGCTCCAGACGAAGTCGTACGCGGTCATGCCCGCGAGGAGCAGCGGCAGGCTGGATGGCGTGCCGAGCATGGCTTCCAGGGCGCCGGAGCCGATCCCGTTGCGGATCGCCGAGGGCACCGCGCCGACCGCCGCGCCGACCGCCTGGTAGGTGATCATCCCGGTCAGCACGAAGGCGAAGTACTGCCCGCCCTGGCCCTTGATGGACGGCGCCATGAAGGGCTGGAGCGCGCCGGCGATGAAGAAGAGCGGCACGACCAGCCACGTCAGCGAGAGCAGCGAGAGCAGCGTCTGGAGCCGGTAGCTCGCGGCGGCCAGCGCGTTCGCGCGCAGGAGCGCGATCACGGCACGCACGGCGTCGCCTCCTCTCCGCGTCGGATGATCCGCTCGAGCAGCTCCGCGAGCGGGAGCTGCACGGGCTCGAAGTGCGCCACCTGCACGCCGCCGAGGCAGAGGTCGCGGACCACGGTCGCCGCGCGCTCCGCGGAACGTCCGACTTCCACGTCCACCTCCACCCACCCCTCCTC
>JADGGV010000328.1 GCA_019689775.1 Gemmatimonadota bacterium | reverse complement strand
CTTCGGCGGCAGCGGCAGCTGTGTATAAGCGCCCGGGCGCGGGCGGGGCGGCCGGCGGCGAGCGCGGCCGGGGCGTCCGCGAGGAAGTGGACGGGGAGGCCGAGAAGGGGGAGCTCGAGGGGCGCGGGCACGAAGTGGTTCGGGTCAGGTCGACGCGGGCCGGATGCCCGCGGAGTGGAAATATACGATGCGGCGCCGGGGCGGCTCCAATCCGCGCGGCGCCGGCTCGAAGCCGGAGGTTCGCTTGGCACGCAACGTCGACGTCCTCGTCGCCCACTCGTACTACCTGCGGCACGATGCGAAGCAGGTGGAGAAGATGAAGCCGTACCCGCCGCTGGCGACGCTGCTCGCCGCGGCGGTGTTGCGGGAGCGCGGACACCGCACCGCGCTGTTCGACGCGATGCTGGCGCCGGGCGTCGAGGCGTTCGAGGCGGCGCTAGACGACGCGGCGCCGCGGGTGGTCGGGATCGTCGAGGACAACTTCAACTTCCTCACGAAGATGTGCACGCTGCGCAACCGCGAGGCGGCGCTGGCGATGGTGCGGCTGGCGAAGTCGCGGGGGTGCCGCGTGGCGGTGAACGGCTCGGACGCGTCGGACCAGCCGTGGCTGTACCTGGCGGCGGGCGCGGACGCGGTGATCCTGGGGGAGGCGGAGGGCGCGTTCGCGGAGCTGGTCGGCCGCTGGCTGGCGGACGCGGATGCGCCGATCGACGACGTCGCCGGGCTGGTGCTGCCGCCCGCGGGCGGCGGCGTGCCGGGCCGCGGGCGCGTGCGTCACACCCGGCCGCGCCCGTTCCTCGAGGATCTCGACGCGCTGCCGCTCCCGGCGTGGGACCTGGTGGACGTGGAGGCGTACCGCTCGGCGTGGTTGGGGGCGCACGGCCGCTTCTCCTGGAACATGGTCACGTCGCGCGGCTGCCCGTACGGCTGCAACTGGTGCGCGAAGCCGGTGTTCGGGCGCCGCTACGCGCAGCGCTCGCCGGCCGGCGTCGCGGAGGAGCTGCGGCGGCTGAAGGACGACGTCGCCCCGGACCACGTCTGGTTCGCGGACGACATCTTCGGGCTGACGCCCGGCTGGATCCACGCGTTCGCGGCGGAGGTGACGGCGCGCGGCGCGCGCACGCCGTTCATGATCCAGTCGCGGGTGAACCTGATGAAGCCGGAGACGGTGGCGGCGCTCGTCGAGGCGGGCGCCGAGGAGGTGTGGCTCGGCGTCGAGTCCGGCTCGCAGAAGGTGCTGGACGCGATGGAGAAGGGCACGCGCGTCGAGCAGGTGCGCACGGCGACGCGGGCGCTGAAGTCGCACGGCGTGCGCGTCGGCTGGTTCCTCCAGCTCGGCTACCCGGGCGAGGAGTGGGAGGACATCGAGCGGACGCGCGACCTGGTGCTCGCGGAGCGGCCGGACGAGGTCGGCGTCTCCGTCGCCTATCCGCTGCCGGGGACGAAGTTCCACGACCGGGTGCGCGCGCAGCTCGGCGCGAAGCAGAACTGGACCGAGAGCGACGACCTGGCCATGCTCTTCCACGGCACCTACGTCACGCCGTTCTACAAGCGGATCCGCGACGCGCTGCACGAGCTGGTGCGCCCGGGCGCGAGCGAGGCGGAGGCGGAGGCGCGCTGGGCGGAGCTGGCGCGGGAGGAGGCGGCGCAGCGCGCCGCGGCGCTGGCGGGGGCGGCGGGATGACGTCGCGTGCGGCGCTCGCCGAGGCCGGCCAGGCGACGCTTCCTCCGGCCGCGCTCGCGTTCGACGCGATCGCCGGCGTGTTCGACGAGCGCTTCGGCGCGTGGGCGAGCGTGGCGGCGCAGCGGCGGGCGGTGCGCCGCGAGCTGGAGCGCGCGTTCCCGCCGGGCTCGGCGCTCCTCGAGATCGGCGGCGGGACGGGCGAGGACGCGGCGTGGCTCGCGGACCGCGGGCGCGCGGTGCTGCTCACGGACGCGTCGCCCGCGATGGTCGAGGTCGCCGCGCGGAAGCTCGCGAGGCGCGCCTCGCCGGCCTCGGCCGAGGTCGTCGCCGCCGAGGCGCTCGAGGACTGGGCGATCGAGCGCGCGCGGCGCGGCGCGGCGCCGTTCGACGGCGCGTTCTCGAACTTCGCGGCGCTGAACTGCGTCGCCGACCTGCGCCCGGTCGCGCGGGGGCTGGCGCGGCTGCTCCGGCCCGGCGCGCCCGCGCTCCTCGTGCTCTTCGGCACGCTGCCGCCGGGCGAGCTGCTCGTCGAGCTGCTGCGCGGACGCCCCCGCGCGGCGCTGCGCCGCCTCTCCCGCGGCGACGTGCCCGCCCGCCTCGGCGGCCGCGAGTTCACCGTGCGCTACCATCGCCGGCGCGACGTCGCGCGCGCGTTCGAGCCCTGGTTCCGGCTCGAGGCGGTGCGTGGGATCGGCGTGTTCGTGCCGCCGAGCGCCGCCGAGCCGTGGATCACGGCGCACCCGCGGCTGCTCGGCGCGCTGGAGGCGCTGGACGCGCGGGCTGCGGGGGTGCTGGCGCGCTTCGGCGATCACGTGCTGTATCGACTGGTCCGCACGGCGGCGCCGGTGGCGGCGCCGTCCGCGTTGCCGGCGGCCGACGCGGCCACGGGCGCCGCTCGGCGCCTGCGCGACTTCGCCCGCCATTACGCCGCGCACCGCGCGGCCGAGGGGCGGGGCGCGGGCGGGCTCGAGGAGCTGCTGGCGCTGCCGTACCTGCGCACGGGGCCGCAGGCGGCGCAGTGGGCGGTGCGCGCGCGGACGTTCGACCGCTTCGTCGCCGCGGTGCTGGCGCCGACGGCGCGGGCGGCGGGGCGGCCGCTGCGCGTCCTCGACCTGGGCGCCGGCAACGGCTGGCTCGCGCGCCGCGTCGCGGAGCTGGGGCACGAGGCGCTGGCGCTCGACATCCGCGACGACGCCGTGGACGGCCTCGGTGCGGCCGCCGGCTACCTGCGCGAGCGGCCGGGCGCGTTCGGCCGCGTCGTCGCCTCGTTCGACGCGCTCCCGCTGCGCGCCGGGCGCTGGGACCTGGCGGTGTTCAACGCGTCGCTGCACTACGCGCTCGACCTCGCCGTGGTGCTGCGGGAGGCGGCGCGGGTAGTACGGCCGGGCGGGCGCATCGTGGTGCTCGACTCGCCGTTCTACCGCCGCGCCGAGCACGGCGAGGCGATGGTGGTGGAGAAGCGCGCGGCGGCGGCGGCGCGCTTCGGCGAGCGGGCGGACGCGCTGATGTCGCTTCCGTTCGTGGAGTTCCTGACGCGTGGGCGGCTGGAGGCGGCGTACCCCGGCGCGTGGCGCCGGCACCGGGTGCGCTACCCGCTCCGCCACGAGCTGCGCCCCGTCGTCGCGGCCCTGAGGCGGCGGCGCCCGCCGTCGCGCTTCGACCTCTGGGAGTGCATCGTCGCATGATCCTGTTCGTGAATCCGCGGGCGACGCGGCCGAAGAACCGTCGTTTCCCGCTCTCGGTGATGGCGCTCGGCGCCGCGCTGCCGGAGGGCGTGAGCTGGGACATCGTGGATGGCAACCGGCCGTCGGTCGATCCGCTGGCGGAGCTGTCGGGCCGGATCGAGGCGGCGCGGGGCGGGCCGGACCCGGTGCGCGTCGTCGCGTTCACGGTCATGCCGGGGCCGCAGCTCGTGAGCGCGGTCCCGCTCGCGCGGGCGCTCAAGGCGCGCCACCCGGACGTGCCGATCGTCTGGGGCGGCAACTTCCCGAGCCTGTACCCGGCGCCCGTGCTGAACGCGCCGTACGTCGACTGGATGGTGCGCGGTCAGGGCGAGCACACGTTCCTCGAGCTGCTCGAGGTGCTGGACGGCGCGCGCGACCCGAAGACGGTGGCGGGGCTCGCGTTCCGGGACGGCGACGGCTCGCACTGGATCGGGCCGGAGCGGCCGTGGGTCGGACCCGACGAGCTGCCGGACCCGCCGTACCACCGGATCCCCGTCGACGACTACCTGCACCCGACGTACCTCGGCCGGCGCTCCGGCGTCTACCAGGCGTCGATCGGCTGCCCGTTCTCGTGCAAGTTCTGCGGCGTCATCTCGGTGTTCGGCAGCCGGCAGAAGCAGCAGTCGCCGGAGCGCACGGCGCGCCACCTGGCGTACCTGGCGCGCGAGCACGGGATGGACTCCGTGCACTTCTACGACAACAACTTCTTCCTGCGCGAGGACCACGCGCTCGAGCTGGCGGAGCGCATCGCGCCGCTCGGGCTGCGCTGGTGGTGCGAGGCGCGGATCGACCTGATGCTGCGCTTCTCCGACGCGACCTGGCGGGCGCTGAAGCGCTCGGGGCTGACCATGGTGTTCTTCGGCGCCGAGTCCGGATCCGACGCGGTGCTGAAGAAGATGGACAAGCGGCTGACGACGGCGCAGACGCTGGAGCTCGTCGCCCGCGCCCGCGAGCACGGCATCATCCCGGAGCTTTCGTTCGTCTTCGGCGACCCGGACGACCCGGAGACCGAGATCGACGCGACGCTGCGCTTCATCCGGAAGCTCAAGGGCGTGAACCCCGACATGGAGCTGATCACCTACTTCTACACGCCCACGCCGCAGCGCCGCGGCACGTACGGCGACGTCGACCCGCTGGCCGGCACGCCCGATACGCTCGAGGAGTGGACCGAGCCGGAGTGGGTGACGTGGATGACGCACGAGGACCCGCACGTGCCCTGGCTGCCGCGGCGCCTGAAGGCGCGCGTCGACGACTTCGAGCTGGTGCTGCGCAGCCGCTTCCCCTCGCGCCACGACTACCGCACCCGCCCCTGGGGCCGCGCCGCCGGCCGGCTCCTCGCCCGCCGGCGCTGGCGCGACGGCGCGTTCGACGACCCGCGCGTGCTGCGCGAGATCCGCGAGCGCGCGCAGGCCGAGCCGCGCGACCGACAGGCGTACGGGCACCTGCGGGCGCCGGCGGAGGGCAGATGAGCGCGGCGGCGCCGCTCCCCGCGCGCGACGCCTACCGGCTCTGGGCGCCCAGCTACGACGCCGAGACCGCCGTCAGCCTCCTCGACGAGCTAGTCGTGGCCGAGCTCGGGCCGCCGCCGACCGGCCGCCGCCTCCTCGACGCCGGCTGCGGCACCGCGCGCCGGCTGCGCGCCGCCGCCGGCGCGGCGCGGCGCACGGG
>JADGGV010000327.1 GCA_019689775.1 Gemmatimonadota bacterium | reverse complement strand
CCGAGGCTCCATTCCCCGAAACCGCCCCCTCTCCCGCCGGAGCACCATCCCCCCTCAGAAAACCACGCGGTAGACGAGGCTGACGTTCCGCCCGGGGTTCCACGCGAAATCCTTGATCCGGCTCGTCGCGTCGCGGTAGCGCTCGTCGAGGAGGTTGTCGATGCGGAGCGTGAGGTTGTGCACGCGGCCGCGCGCGATGAAGTTCGCGCCCGCGGCGAGGTCGACGAGCGTGTAGGCGCCGGTGGCGGTCTCGTTCGTGGCGACGCGGGTCTGGGCGAACGTGTGGCGTCCCTCCCCGGAGATGGAGACGCGGCCGTCGTCCCAGCGGACGGAGGCGCCGAGGCGGGCGGCGGGCATGTAGGGCAGCGGATCCCCGCCGCGGAAATCGCCGCGCAGCGCGTCGCCCATGACACCGAGGACGACGTGGCGCGCGACCTCCCCCTCGAGCTTTCCCTCGACGCCGACGATGCGCGCGTCGGCCTGGCGGAAGACGTCGAGCGGGAGCGTCTGGCCGTCGATGGTCGTGTCGCCGACCTCGATCGGCGCGATGTAGTCGGCGATCCGGTTCAGGTAGCCGGAGAGCTGCCCGCTCAGCCGGCGCGACTGGATGCGGAGCACGGCGTCGACGCCGGCGTTCGTCTCGGCGACGAGGTCGGGGTTGCCGACCTGGTAGGCGCCGGCGGCGGCGTGGACGGCGTTGGAGAACAGCTCCTCGACGCTGGGCGCGCGGAACGCGCGCGCGACGCTGAGGCCGAGCGAGACGTGCTGCGAGAACGGCACGTTCACGCCGATGGAGCCGGAGACGTTGCCGAAGGCGACCGACCGGGCGGGGCCGAACTTCGCCGCGCCGGCCCTCGAGTCGATGGTGTAGCGGTCGTAGCGGCCGCCGAGCTGGAGGCGCGGCACGAGGTCGTGGTCGTCGTCGGTGGCGCGGATCGGCAGCTCCTGGAAGAAGAAGAGGGCGACGCCGTCGCTGTTCGCGGCCGGCGTCAGCGCCTCGATGCCCGTGGGCTCGTACTGCCGGAACAGCGCCTCGGCGCCGAGCTGGCCGGCGAGCCGCCCGAGCCGCGTGCGGCTCCTGGCCTGCACGGTCTGCGTGCTGAGCCGGAAGCTCGTGGCGACGGCGCCGTCGGCCTCGACCTCGTCGTGGTGGTACCACTGGCCCGAACCCTGGATCTCAAGGTCGGTGAAACCGCGGTCGCCGAGGTCGAACTCCACCCGCGCCTGGGCGTCCTGCCGCGCCCCCTCGAGGTGCACGCCGGCGTCGTCGCTGCCGGGCCGGAAGGGGAGGCCGTAGCGGAACGCGTACGCCTCGAGGGAGGCGCCGGCGCGGGTGTTCCCGCGCACCAGCCCGAGGCCGGCGGTGCCGTGCCAATCCCGGGAGAACGTGTTCTCCTGCACGGCGCCGCCGCCGACGCGCACGTCGCCGAGCCGCCGCCCGCCGGCCTGCGCCGTCAGCGCGAGCGACGAGCCGAGCGGCACGGTCAGCCCGGCCGAGACCGCGCCGCCGGGCGCGACGGTCTGCCCCTGCGTCGCGACGTACCCCTCGACGCGGTCCGGCACGCCGGTCGGCGTGGCGTTCGTGATCACGTTGACGACGCCGCCGAGCGCGTTGTTGCCGTAGAGCAGCGACGCGGGCCCGCGCACGACCTCGATGCGCGAGGCGGCGAGCGGATCCACGGTGAGCGCGTGGTCGGCCGAGGCGGCCGACAGGTCCGCGGTGCGGTCGCCGTTCTGAAGCACCACGATCCGTTCCCCGGTCAGGCCGCGGATGACCGGCGCCGCCGTCGCGGGGCCGGAGTAGCGCACGGCCATTCCCGGCTGCGACTGGAGCGTCTGCGCGACCGTCGAGCCCAGCTCGCGCTGGAGCTCCTTGCCCGAGACCTCCGTCATCGCCTGCGTGAGCGCCAGCACGCCGGCGCCGGTGGGCGACGCCGTGACCTGCACGCCCGCGAGCTGCACGGCCGCCACGTGCAGCGTCAGCTCGACCGTGGCGGTCGCACCCGCCTCGACGACGACCCGGTGGTGCGCCGGCGCGAAGCCGATCAGCACCGCGTCGAGGTGGTAGGTGCCGGGGCGGAGGCCGCGGAACTCGAAGCGGCCCTCCGCGTCCGTGGTCGTGCCGCGGTCGAGCTGGCGGAGCACGACCTGCACGCCGGGCAGCGGCCGGCCGGCGCTGTCGCGCACGACGCCGGCGATGGCGGGCGGGTCCGCCCCGCCCGCACCGGACGCCGGCGCGGCGCCGGCGGGCGCGGGGAGCAACGAGAGCGACGACAGGAGCAGCGCGGTGAGCAGGCCGCGCGACCCGATGGACGGCATGGGACTCTCCCGAACGATGTCTGCGCACGGGCCTCCGGCGTGCGTGCGGCGCACGCCGGCGGCGGGTCGTCGAGCTGGGATCGGGGCACCGCGCGGAGCGCGGTCGTTCAGGAGAGTGGCGGGGCGCGAGAGCGCGGGAGCCGCAGCGCGGCGTCGTGCGCGGCCACGACGACGCCGGTCGGCGCCGGCGCGCGCAGCACGGCCGCGAGCGGGGCGCGCGCGGCGGACGTCGCCGGGACCGCGAGGTGGCAGACGAACTGGCAGAGCGCGCAGTGGTCGGGGTGCGCCGGCCGGTCGCTGGCGCACGACTGCCGCTCGATGTGCACGCCGATCCAGCGCGGCGCGGCGCCGATCGCGCGCGCGTCCGCCACGACGACCGCCGCCGGCAGCGCGAAGTGCAGCGCGGCCAGGATGGCGAGCAGGAGGCGTGCGAGCGGCGCGCGTCGGTTCATGAGGGGAGACAGAATGGGGCCCGCGGACGCGGCGCGGCAAGCTCGCCGCCGCGCGGGGCGGGGCGCCCGCCACGCGAAGCCGCGCCTTGCCCCCGCATCCCGCTGCGCAGCAATTTGGCGGCGCACACCCACCCCCCGAACGGAGGAGGCCGAATGTCGGTCCCCAGCGTGCCGTTCTCCGAGCAGGTCAACCGCTACTTCGACCGGGCCGCCGCTCACACCCGTCACGACCCGGGGCTGCTGGCGCAGATCAAGGCCTGCAACAGCGTCTACCACTTCACGTTCCCGCTCAAGCGCGACGACGGCAGCATCGAGGTCATCCACGGCTGGCGTGCCGAGCACAGCACGCACAAGCTCCCGACGAAGGGCGGCATCCGCTTCGCCCCGTCGGTGGACGAGGACGAGGTCAAGGCGCTGGCGGCGCTCATGACGTACAAGTGCGCGCTCGTCGACGTTCCGTTCGGCGGCGCCAAGGGCGGCGTCCGCATCGACCGCACGCGCTACTCGCAGGCCGAGCTGGAGCGGATCACGCGGCGCTATACGTTCGAGCTGTTCAGCAAGAACTTCATCGGGACCGGGATCGACGTGCCCGCGCCGGACTACGGCACCGGCGCGCAGGAGATGGCGTGGATCGTCGACACGTACGCGGCGCTCGCGCCGAACCAGATCGACTCGGCGGGGTGCGTGACCGGCAAGCCGATCTCGCTCGGCGGCGTGCGCGGCCGCACCGAGGCGACGGGGCGCGGCGTCTACTTCGGGATCCGCGAGGTGTGCAAGGTCGCCGACGACATGCGGGCGCTCGGCCTGGCGCCCGGGCTCGAGGGGAAGCGCGTCGTCGTGCAGGGGCTCGGCAACGTCGGCTACCACGCCGCGAAGTTCCTCCAGGACGGCGGCGCCGTGCTCGTCGCGCTGGCGGAGCGCGAGGGCGCCATCGAGAACCCGCGCGGGCTGGACGTCGAGCAGGTCATGGCGCACCGTCGCGAGACCGGCTCCATCCTCGGCTTCCCCGAGGCGCGCTCGATCCCCAACCCGGCGGCCGCGCTCGAGCTCGACTGCGACATCGTCGTTCCCGCCGCGCTCGAGAACCAGATCACGGCCGAGAACGCCCCGCGCATCCGCGCCCGCATCGTCGCCGAGGCCGCCAACGGACCGGTCACCGCCGACGCCAGCGAGATCCTGCTGAAGCGCGGCATCCTCATCGTCCCGGACCTGTTCCTGAACGCCGGCGGCGTGATCGTCTCCTACTTCGAGTGGATCAAGAACCTCTCGCACGTGCGCTTCGGCCGCATGGGCAAGCGCTTCGAGGAGGCGAGCAACCTGCGCATCCTCGAGGTCGTGCAGGACCTGACCGGCCGCCGCCTCGAGCCGGAGGTGCTCTCGCGCATCGCGTCCGGCGCCGGCGAGGCCGACCTGGTGAACTCCGGCCTCGAGGACACCATGGTCCTCGCCTACGCCGAGATCCGCGAGATCGCCCGGCGCCACGACGTCGATCTCCGCTCCGCCGCGTTCATCCGCTCGATCGACAACATCGCGCTGACGTACGAGCAGCGGGGGATCTTCCCGTAACCGCGTGGGGCTACCGCGGGCCGAAGCCGCCCGCCCTAGCCTTGCCGCAGCGCCTCGGACGGATCCAGGCGCGCCGCGCGCCGCGCCGGCAGCCAGCTCGCCAGCAGCGCCGCCGCGGCGAGCGTCACGACGACGGCGGCGTACACCCGTGGGTCGCCCGGCCGCACGCCGTAGAGCATGTGGGCCAGGACGCGCGTGAGCGCGGCCGAGGCCAGCAGCCCCACGATCATCCCCGCGCCCGCCATCGCCACCCCCTGGCGCACGATCAGCCGGACGATCCGGCCGCGGTCCGCGCCCAGCGCGAGGCGGATGCCGATGTCGTGCGTGCGCTGCCTCACTGTGTACGCCAGCACGCCGTAGATGCCGATCGCGGTCAGCAGGAGCGCCACCGCGGCGAACGCGCCCATCACCGCCGCCACGGCCCGATCCGGCGCCAGCGACGCACCCACCAGGTCGGAGAGCAGCCCGAACTCCGGCGCCGGGAGCGACGGGTCGACCTCGTGCAGCGCGCGGCGGACGGCCGGGATCACCCGCTCGGCGTGCTCCGTCCGGATCACGAACGCGGGCGGCCCGAGCACGGCGGCCGGCGCCTGCGCCCGCGGCACGAACACGGCGCGGCGCGGGCTCGTGCGCAGGTCGATGTCGCGCATGTCGCGGACGACGCCCACGACCGTTCGCGCCGGCTCATCCAGCTCCGCGGAGATCGCGCGGCCCTCCGCCCGCCCCACCTCGATCCGCTGCCCGATCGGGTCCTGCCCCGGCCAGTAGCGG
>JADGGV010000326.1 GCA_019689775.1 Gemmatimonadota bacterium | reverse complement strand
AACGCCCTGGGCGGCGACGGCGGCGCCGAGCGCGAGCGCGACGGCCGGCAGGCCGCGCCGCGCCGGCACGCGCATCCCGGTCGGGCCCGGCGCGGCGGTGTCCATGAGGACGACGAACTCGTCGGCGGCCGGGTCGTAGGCGGAGATGCCCATCTCGGTCCACGGGACGAGGAGGTTGGTCAGCCCCTGGATCTCGGCGAACGCGTGGGTCAGCTCGGGGCGCGCGCCGATCGCGCGGCTCAGCCGCTGCACGAGCATGAGCCCTTCGCCGCGCACGCCCTGGCGCACGAGCCAGTAGGCGAGGGCGGTGAGGCCGAGCCAGGCGCCGGTCAGCAGCGCCCGGGTGGCGGGCTCGAAGTCGCCGTAGACGAGGACCAGCCCGCTCGCGGCGAGCGGGAGCGCGAGCCCGATGACGGCCGCCTCCCAGCGGAACGTCATCGCGGGGTCGACCCAGCGCGATGCCGGCGCCAGCCGCACCTGGAGGTAGAACGTCAGGTTGGCGAAGAGGGGGACGAGCAGCAGCAGGAGCACGAGCGGGCCGGCGTTCGCCGGGCGCGCGGCGGCGGCGCCCCACGCGCCGCCGGCCTGCGCGTAGTAGAGCCCGGCGAGCACGCAGGCGAAGGCGAGGTGGCCGGCGGTGACGAGCGCGCTGCGGAGCGGGCGTCGCCGCAGCAGGAAATCCCCGAGGAACAGCGCGACGGCGGCGACGGCGGAGCCGGGGGCCCAGCCGAGCGCGGCCACGCCCGCCGCGGCCGAGCCGATGACGAAGCTCGTGAAGCCCTTCCCGGGGAGCGGGATGCCGAAGCGGCGCGTGGCGAAGGAGAACAGGCCGGCCAGCAGCGCGACACCCCACGGGAACGGGCGCGGCGGATGGCCGAGCACGAGCCCGAGGGCGGTGAGGGTGAGCCCGGCCGCGGCGACGGTCACGCCGAGCACCTGGTCGGCGGAGCGGCGTCGCGGCTCCGGCTCCGGTGGGGGCGCGGCGATCGCGGCGCGAGCGCCGGCGTCACTCGCTGCGGCGAGAGTCTGCGTCGTCACGGAGCTCCCGGTTGTGCGTCGGATCGGTGCGGAGAGTGCCGGCGCGGAAGCCGTCGGCGTGCGGGCCCGGAGGTGCAGCAATAATGTCCCGGGGGCGGCGGGGGCGTCAAGCGCCAGGCGCGCGTGCGGTTAGGCCCGTCGCGGCGTCCCGGGCGCCTGGAGCACGGCGGCGCCCGCCGTGGCGCCCGCGCCGAACGCGACCAGGAGGAGCGGGCGGTCCAAGGGGACGAGCCCGGCGCGTCGCGCCTCGTCGAGCGCGATCGGGACTGTCGCCGCACCGGTGTTGCCGTAGCGCTCGATGTTGACGAACACGCGCTCGGGTGCGATCCCCAGCTCGTCGGCGAACGCGTGGATGATGCGCAGGTTCGCCTGGTGCGGCACGGCGAGCGCCAGGTCGGCGACGGCGACGCCGGCGCGGTCCAGCGCGATGCGCGCCTGCATTGCCATGGTGCGCACGGCCTGGCGGAACAGGCGCGTCCCCTCCATCCGCAGCAGGTGCGCGCCCTCGCTCAGCACCCGCTCGTCGAACGGGCGGCGCGCGCCGCCGCCCGGGCGGAGCAGCGCGCCGGCCAGCCGACCGTCCGACCACCACGAGGTGGACGCGATGGTGAGCGGCCCCGGACCGCCGTCGACGACGGCGGCGCCCGCGCCGTCGCCGAAGAGCGGGCCGGTGCTCGGGTCGGCGCGGTTCGTCACCGAGGAGAGCGTTTCCGCGCCGATCACGAGCGCGCGCCGCGCCACGCCGGCGCGCAGGAGCGCGTCAGCGGTCACGAGCGCGAAGATCCACCCCGCGAAGCCGGCCTCGATGTCGAAGCAGACCGCGCCCGGCGCGCCGAGCGCCGCCTGCACCTCGCAGGCGGTGGGGGGCGTGAGGTGGTCCGGCGTCGACGTCGCCACGAGGATCAGGTCGACGTCGTCCGGCCGGACGCCGGCGTTGCGCAGCGCGCGCTCGGCCGCCCGCGTCGCCATGGCCGCCGTGCGCTCCCCCGGCGCGGCCACGCGGCGCTCGCGGATCCCCGTGCGCTGCACGATCCACTCGTCGTCGACGCCCGCCAGCTCGGCGAACGCGGCATTGTCGAGCACGCGCTCCGGCAGGTAGCACCCCGTCCCGGTGATGTGCGGCAGACGCGCCTCCGTGCTCCGCGGGTGAGGCGTTGGGTCGTGGAGCGCGAGCGACTGCGACTGCCGCGCCTCCCCGCTCCGCGGCCGAGGCCGTGAAGCTACGCGCGCGCGACGCGTGGCGCACCCCCGCCGGCCGGCGCTACGTTGCGCGCGTCGGCCGGCGCCGGCACCGCGGCGCCCGGCCCCCTCGAGTCGAGACGGGAGACGCAATGACGACGAACACGCCGGTCTGGGCGGAGCTCCCCGCCTGGAGGGAACTGCCGACGGTGGTCGGCGATCTGGACGCCGACGTCTGCGTCGTGGGGCTCGGCGGCTCGGGCCTCTCCGCCGTCGGCGAGCTGCTCCGCATGGGGGCGCGCGTGGTCGGCCTCGACGCCGGCAGCGTGGCCGGCGGCGCCGCCGGCCGCAACGGCGGCTTCCTCCTCGCCGGCACCGCGGACTTCTACCACGACAGTGTGGCGGCGCTCGGGCGGCCGCTCGCCCGCGAGCTGTACCGGCTGACGATGGCGGAGATCGACCGGATCGCGGCGGAGACGCCGGAGGCCGTGCGCCGCGTCGGCTCGCTGCGCATCGCCGCGTCCGCGGAGGAGGAAGAGGACTGCCGCCGCCAGCTCGAGGCGATGCGCGCCGATGACCTCCCCGCCGAGGCGTACGACGGGCCCGAGGGGCGCGGGCTCTACATCCCCGGCGACGGCGCCTTCCAGCCGCTCCTCCGCTGCCGGTTGCTCGCCGAGCGCGCCGTGGCGGCCGGCGCGCGCCTCTTCGAGCGGTCGCCGGCGCTCGAGCTGCTCCCGGGCGAGGTGCGCACGCCGCACGGCCGCGTCCGCTGCGGCGCGACGCTCGTCGCCGTCGACGGGCGGCTGCCCGCCGTGCTCCCCGACCTCGAGGGCCGGGCGCGCACCGCGCGGCTCCAGATGCTGGCGACGGCGCCGGCGCCGGAAGTCCGGTTCCCGTACCCGGTCTACTACCGCTGGGGCTTCGAGTACTGGCAGCAGCTCCCGGACGGGTCGATCGCGCTCGGCGGCTTCCGTGACGTGGCCGGCGAGGAGGAGTGGACCACGGAGGCGACGCCGTCGCCTCGCGTGCAGGGGCTGCTCGAGGACTTCCTGCGCACGCATCTCCGGGTCGCCGCGCCGATCACGCACCGCTGGGCGGCGAGCGTCTCGTTCTCGGCCACGCCGCTGCCGATCGTGGCGGAGGTCCGCCCGGGCATCTGGGCCGTCGGCGCGTACAGCGGCACGGGGAACGTGGTCGGCGCGATCTGCGCCCGCGCGGTCGCGCGCCGCATCGTCGCCGGGCGCGACGAGGTGGTGGAGCTGTTCGCCGGCGGCGGCGCGGCGTCGTGACCCGAAGGTGAGTGCGACGCGGCGTCGCGCGCGCTACAGCACCGCCGTCTCCGGGAGCGTGGGCGCGCGGCGCGCCGTCAACGTCTGCTCGAGCGCGTACGCCAGCCGGATCAGGACGGGCTCGCTCCAGGCGCGGCCGATGAAGGAGAGGCCGACCGGGAGGCCGAACGCGTAGCCGATCGGGACGGAGATGCTCGGGTAGCCGGCCACGGCGGCGGGCGTCGAGGAGCCGCCGAGGAAGTGGTCGCCGTTCACCAGGTCGATCGTCCATGGCGGGTTCCCGGTCGGCGCGACGATGGCGTCGAGCCGCTGCTCGTCCATCAGCCGGTCGATCCCCTCGGCCCGCGCCAGGCGGCGGCAGGTCTCCAGCGCCGCGAGGTACGCCGGCTCGGTGAGCGGCCCCTTCGCCTGCGCCTGAAGGAACAGCTCCTGCCCGAAGTACGGCATCTCCCGGGCGCGGTTGCGCTCGTTGAAGTCGATCAGCGCCTCGAGCGACGCCGGCACGCCGACGCGGCCCGCCAGGTACGCGTTCAGGTCCGCCTTGAACTCGTAGAGCAGGACCGTCAGCTCCGCGTCGTCGTACTCGCCCAGGTGCGGCAGGTTCGCCGGGTCGACGAGCACGGCGCCGGCGCGCTTCATGGCGTCGAGCGCCTCTTCGGCCAGCCGGTCCGCCGCGGCGGAGTAGCCGAACAGCTTCTCGCGCGCGACGCCGATGCGCGCGCCCCTGAGGCCGTTCGGGTCGAGGAAGCGCGTGTAGTCGGGCGCGGCCTTCCCGCGGCTCGCCGCCGTCGCCGGGTCGCGCGGGTCCACGCCGACGATCGCCGAGAGCAGGATCGCGGCGTCCGTCACGGTGCGCGCCATCGGCCCGGCCGTGTCCTGCGAGTGCGCGATCGGGACGATGCCGGCGCGGCTGACCAGCCCCAGCGTCGGCTTGATCCCGACCAGCGAGTTCGCCGCCGACGGGCAGACGATCGAGCCGTCCGTCTCCGTGCCGATGCCGACGGCCGCGAAGTTCGCGGAGATCGCCGCGCCGGTCCCGGAGCTCGAGCCGCACGGCGAGCGGTCGAGCGCGTAGGGGTTGCGGCACTGGCCGCCGCGCGCGCTCCAGCCGCTCGACGAGCGCGTCGAGCGGAAGTTCGCCCACTCGCTCAGGTTCGTCTTCCCCAGCAGCACCGCGCCCGCGGCGCGCAGCCGCTCGACCACGAACGAGTCGCGCGCCGGCGCCGGGCCCACCAGCGCCAGCGAGCCGGCCGTCGTCTGCATCCGGTCGGCCGTGTCCAGGTTGTCCTTCACCAGCACCGGCACGCCGTGCAGCGGGCCGCGCAGCTTCCCTGCCTTCCGCTCCCGGTCCAGCGCGTCGGCGATCGCGAGCGCGTCCGGGTTCGTCTCGATCACCGCGCGGAGCTTCGGGTCCAGCTCCCGGATCCGCGTCAGGTACGCCTCGGTCAGCGAGCGGGCGGTCCATCGCCCCGACCGCATCCCCTCCTGTAGCTGCGCGATCGTCGCCTCCTCCAGCTCGAAGGCGCGGGCGGCGGGGTTCGGCCGGCCGGCGGCGGCCGGCGCGGCGGCGGCCAGGGCGTCGTCGCCACGGAGCGGGAGCGCCCGCCCGGCCGCC
>JADGGV010000325.1 GCA_019689775.1 Gemmatimonadota bacterium | reverse complement strand
CCCGCCCGCAGTCCGCCCCGGAGTGCACACCGCCCGCCGTCAATCCCGCAGTTCCCGCCCGCAGCCCGCCGGGGTATTCGATGCCCGCGCCCCGGCCCGCCGCCGTGCCGGCGGCCGGCGCGGACGCGGCGCCGGGCGGGGGCGGTGCTCGCCGCCGCACGCGCGTTCGCGGGAGCGGCCCCGGGGTGCTCGAGCGGGGCCGGCGCCGGGCGCCGTCGCGCGTGGGGCGCTCTTTCGTAACGTTCGAGACAGGGGTAGATTGCGGCAATTCAACCCTCTCCCACCGTGACACGGACGGCCAGGACCGGGCCGCATCGGTCCGGGTCGGTTGTCGATATCCAGACAAGATCGGCGGAGCCGCGGCCCGCAGACGGGAGCGCGGCCGGGCATGGCGGGTGAGCCCGGCGGCGGGCGGCGTGGCGCGGGCTCGCGATCGTCGTTCGGGGGTGGTGCATGCGGGTCGGCATACGCATGCGCATCCCGTGCGGTGGCACGCCCTGCCCGGCCGGAGCCGGGCGACCCTCAAACCCGGAGACGCGTAGATGCAGCCACGCAGGATGCTCCCCTGGCGGGGACTGGCGCTGGGGCTGACGCTGGCGACCGTCACGGCGGCGCAAGCGGCGGCCCAGCGGGCGGTCACGAGCCCGAAGGAGGAGTTCGGGTTCAACATCGGGGACGACTACCATCTGGTGAATTACACGCAGCTCGAGGCGTACTGGAAGAAGCTGGCGTCGGAGTCGGACCGGATGGTGCTGTGGGAGATGGGGAAGACGGCGGAGGGGCGGACGCAGTGGGCGGCGATCATCACGTCGCCGGAGAACCAGAAGCGGCTGGAGGAGTACCGGCGGATCGCGCAGCGGCTGGCGCTGGCGAAGGGGCTGACGGACGAGGAGGCGCGGCGGCTGGCGGAGACCGGGAAGGCGGTGGTGTGGATCGACGGGGGGCTGCACGCGACGGAGGTGCTGGGGTCGCAGCAGTTGATCGAGACGGTCTATGAGCTGGTGAGCCGGACGGATCCGGAGACGATGCGGATCCTGAACGACGTGATCGTGGTGGCGGTGCCGGCGAACCCGGACGGGCTGGAGCTGGTGGCGAACTGGTACAACCGGGAGCCGGTGCTGGAGAAGCGGTCGACGGCGGGGGTGCCGCGGCTGTACCAGAAGTACGTGGGGCACGACAACAACCGGGACTTTTACCTGTCGGCGCAGCCGGAGACGCAGAATATGAACCGGCTGATGTACCGGACGTGGTACCCGCAGATCGTGTACAACCACCACCAGACGGGTCCGGTGGGGACGGTGATCTTCTCGCCGCCGTTCCGGGATCCGTTCAACTTCAACATCGACCCGCTGGTGATCGAGGGGATCGACCTGGTGGGCGCGGCGATGCACACGCGCTACCTGGAGGAGGGGCTGCCGGGGTTCACGATGCGGTCGGGGTCGAACTACTCGACGTGGTGGAATGGCGGGCTGCGGACGCAGGCGTACTTCCACAACATGATCGGGATCCTGACGGAGACGATCGGGAACCCGACGCCGATCAACATTCCGTTCGTTCCGAAGCGGCAGCTTCCGTCGGGGGACCTGCCGGCGCCGATCGAGCCGCAGCAGGTGTGGCACTTCGCGCAGTCGATGAAGTACGCGATTGCGGGGAATTACGCGATCCTGGACCTGGCGTCGCGGTACCGGTCGAAGTTCCTCTATGACATCTACCTGATGGGGAAGCGGTCGATCGAGCGGGGGAGCCGGGATTCGTGGACGGCGTCGCCGAAGAAGATCGCGGCGGCGGAGGCGGCGCTGGGGCTGAAGGCGGCGCCGAGCGACGACCCGGACTACTTCGCCCGGAACCCGGACACGGCGGCGTTCAACCAGTTCGCGGCGGTGCTGCGGCGGCCGGAGGACCGGGATCCGCGGGGGTACATCCTGCCGGCGGACCAGCCGGACTTCCCGACGGCGACGCGGCTCGTGAACTCGCTGCTGGATGCGGGGATCGAGGTGCTGCGGGCGACGGCGGACTTCGAGGTGGGGGGGAAGCGGTACCCGGCGGGCTCGTACGTGATCAAGACGGCGCAGGCGTTCCGGCCGCACGTGCTGGACATGTTCGAGCCGCAGGATCATCCGAACGACATCCCGTACCCCGGGGCCGCGCCGAAGCCGCCGTACGACAACGCGGGGTACACGCTGGCGCTCCAGATGGGGGTGAAGTTCGACCGGGTGCTGGAGGGCTTCGACGGGCCGTTCGAGCCGATCGAGGGTGTGGGCATCAAGCCGCCGGCGGGGACGATCACGGGGGTGTCGAGCCCGAAGGGGTACCTGTTCAGCCATGAGATGAACGACGCGTTCGTCGCGGTGAACCGGCTGCTGGCGGCGAAGCGGGACGTCTACTGGCTGAAGGAGCCGCAGACGGTGGGCGGCAAGACGTGGCCGGCGGGGACGTTCTATGCGCCGGCGGCGTCGGGCGTGCGGGCGATCCTGGAGAAGGTCGCGGCGGAGAAGGGCGTGAGCTTTGAGGGGGTGGCCGCGCGGCCGGCCGGCGAGGCGGTGAAGCTGAAGCCGGTGCGGATCGGGCTGTGGGACGAGTACGGCGGCTCGATGCCGTCGGGGTGGACGCGCTGGCTGCTTGAGCAGTACGAGTTCCCGTACCGCGTCGTCTTCCCGAAGGAGCTGGACGCCGGGAAGCTGAACGCGAAGTACGACGTGCTCGTGTTCGTGTCGGGCGCGATCCCGTCGAGTCAGGGGAACGGCCGGCGTCGCCGCGGCGGCGGCGATCCAAGCGAGCTGAACATCCCGGATTCGCTGAAGAGCCGGCTCGGGCGGGTCACGGTGGAGACGACGGTGCCGCAGCTCAAGGAGTTCCTGGAGAAGGGCGGCACGGTGATCGCCGAGGGGAGCTCGACGGCGCTGGCGAAGCACCTCGGCCTGCCGGTCGGCGACGCGCTGAGCGAGCCGGGGCCGGACGGCCGGGAGCGGCATCTGCCGAGCGCGAAGTTCTACATCCCGGGCTCGATCCTGAGCGCGCGGGTGGACCTGTCCACGCCGCTCGCGGCGGGGATGACCGATCCGGTGAACGTGTTCTTCGACAACTCGCCGGCGTTCGAGCTGGACGGTGATGCCGGCGCCCAGGGCGTGAAGCCGATCGCCTGGTTCGACACGGACAAGCCGCTGGTGAGCGGCTGGGCGTGGGGGCAGGAGAAGCTGAAGGGCGCGGTCCAGGCGGCGGAGGCGAAGGTCGGGAAGGGGAACCTGTACCTCTTCGCGCCCGAGATCACGTTCCGCGGACAGCCGGCGGGGACGTTCAAGTTCCTGTTCAACGGGATCCTGTACGGGCCGGTGAGCAAGAACTAGCGGTTGGAGCCGTGATGGCTCCTGCGCCCCCCGGCGGCCGCGGCCGCCGGGGGGCGCGGTGGTTTCTCGCGTGCCCGGGGCCGGGGGCCCTTGACGCGGCCGGAGGTTGGGCGTTACCATGCGCTCCATGACGACGGCTCCTCGCTTTTACGCCTTCTATTACTACTTCGCGACCCGGACCACGGGCCGCGGTTGCAGGCGCGCGCGAGGCTGAGGCGGCGTCATCGACCGAACGGAGCGGCCCGTGGAGAGTCCACGGGCCGCTTCTTTTTTCTGTCCGGCCGTCGGGCGCCGGCGGCCCCATCGGGAGAGGGACGAGGTCATGATCATCGTCACGCGGCCCGGAATCACGGAGGCCGAGCTGGATCACATCCGCGAGCGGGTGGAGGCGCTCGGGATGCGGACGCACGTGTCGCGGGGGGAGCAGCGCACGATCGTCGGTTGCATCGGCGACGAGGAGCGGCTCCAGGAGGTGGCGCTGCTGCGGATGCCGGGCGTCGAGCGCGTGATGCCGGTGACGAAGCCGTACAAGCTGGTGTCGCGGGAGTTCTCGGTGGAGCGTTCGGTGGTGCGGGCGGGGGATGGACCGTCGGCGCTGTTCGGCGGTCGCGAGCTGGCGGTGATCGCGGGGCCGTGCTCGGTGGAGGGCGCGGAGATGCTGCGCGAGACGGCCTGGGCGGTGCGGCGCGCGGGCGCGGGGCTGCTGCGCGGCGGCGCCTTCAAGCCGCGCACGTCGCCGTACGCGTTCCAGGGGCTCGGGCTCGAGGCGCTCCGGCTCCTGGCCGAGGTCCGCGCCGAGACGGGTCTTCCCGTCGTCACCGAGGTGATGGACACGCGCCAGGTCGAGCTGGTCGCGGAGTACGCGGACGTGCTCCAGGTCGGCGCGCGGAACATGCAGAACTTCCCGCTGCTCTCGGAGGTCGGGCGCGTGCAGCGGCCGGTGCTGCTGAAGCGCGGGCTCTCGGCCACGATCAAGGAGCTGCTCATGGCGGCGGAGTACATCATGGTGCAGGGGAACCGGGACGTGATCCTGTGCGAGCGCGGGATCCGCACCTACGAGACGGCGACGAGGAACACGCTGGACGTGGCGGCGATCCCGGTGCTGAAGGCGGAGACGCACCTGCCGGTGATCGTGGATCCGAGCCACGCCGGCGGGCGCTCGGAGCTGGTCGCGCCGCTGGCGTTCGCGGCGGTGGCGGCGGGGGCGGACGGGCTGATTGTGGAGGTGCACCCGGATCCGGAGCGGGCGCTCTCGGATGGCGACCAGTCGCTCTCGCCGGACGGCTTCGCGGAGCTCATGCGCCGCCTGGCGCCGTTTGCCGAGGCGGCCGGCCGCACGCTGCGCGCACCCGCGCTGGAGGCGGCATGAGGGCGCCGGGCGGGGATGCGTCGCCCGAGCCGGGCGAGTGGCCGGGCGCGGGACGGCACGCGGGCGGGAGACGTGACGCGGGCGCCGGGCCCGACGCGGGTGCGGGGCCGGGCGCAGACGCCGGCGCGGGACGGCACGCGGGCGGGACGCCCCGCGGGGCAGCGGACGGCGAGGTGGGCGCGGAGCCGGACGGCGGCGCGGCGGCCGACGGCGAGGCGGCCGGCTCCGCGGCGGGCGGGAGTGCGGCGCCGCCGGAGCTGCGGGCGCTGCGGAGCGCGATCGCGGAGCTCGACCGTCGCCTGATCGAGCTGCTCGCGGAGCGGGTGCGCCTAGCGCAGCGGATCGGGGCGGCGAAGCGGGCCGCGGGGCTGCCGACGCTGGATCCGGCGCGGGAGGCGGCGGTGGTGCGG
>JADGGV010000324.1 GCA_019689775.1 Gemmatimonadota bacterium | reverse complement strand
CAGCGCAAGCCGCGCCGGCTCGAGCCCGAATCCCCGACCTACGCCGCCAAGATCGCAGGCGCCCACGCCTGAAAACCATTACTCGGACACGCTCCTAGCGCGGGAGTACAAACCGACGGCGCAGACGATCCACAACTGGGTGGCGCAGGCCGGGCGTGATGACGGCGTGCGTAGCGATGGCGGCCTGAGCACAGCCGAGAAGGAGGAACTTCGCCGTCTCCGGCGCGAAGTGAAGTTGTCGCGCCAGGAGAAGGAGATCCGAAAAAAGCTGCGGCCTGGTTTGCTCGGGAGACGCTCCCGGGAGAGTCTTCGAGTTCGTGAGGGCGAACCAGGCCACCTTCCCGGTCGCGACCACGTGTCGCGTGCTCGATCGCCACGTTCGAGTTCATGGAGGGGTGGTACAACCCGCACCGGCGCCACAGCGCCCTCGGCTACCTCTCCCCGATCAGCTACGAGAAGAAGCACGAGATCCAGCGCGCAGCCGCGGCTTGAGATCCACGCCGTTCACACTCCACAGAACCGGGACAACTCCAAGTTCAGCCGGGAGTGCCGGCCATCGATGTGGCTGATTCGATCCCGTCCGTGCGGGTCATCGAGGTGCTGGAGAGGCTGCGCTCTGAGCGGGGGCTGCCGGAGGTCGTCGTGACCGACAACGGCAGTGAGACGTGCCGGGCCTTTGATGCCTGGGCGTACGCCCGGGGCGTGCAGACCTGCTACATCCGCCCGGGCAAGCCCGTGGAGAACGGTTTCGGCGAGAGCACGGGCGGGACGCTGCGGGATGAGTGCTTGAATCTGCACTGGGTTCTCTCGCTCGCGGATGCGCAGCGGACGATCGAGGACTGGCGACGCGATTACAGCCGCTTCCGGCCGCACAGCTCGCTGGGCGGCCTCACCCCCGCCGAGTATGCGGAGAGTTGTTCACAAGGCGAGGAGCGCCTCGCCGCAACCACGCACGCGGGACTCCCGAAATAGCTGGACCGGATTTGGGGTCAGCTCACCGCGAGGCACGACCTGATCCAGCAGCTCCGGCCGCATCTCGAACACGATGCGTATGTCCCCTGGTGTCGCGGCTTACGGCAACCGCGTGCGCCGGCTCATGGCGAGCGGCGGCTTCGGCCGCGTCTCCCTCTCCAACGCCGGCGAGGTGCGTGCGGGGGCCGGCTGCCGGGAGGGCCTCGGGATCGAGTGCTTCCACTCCTGCACAGCGCTCCGACGACGCCTCGCCGAGGGGCTGTCGTGTTGGGGCCGGCTCGTCGTGTGGACCGCGCCCGCGGCTCTGGCGCCCGAGGAGGCGCTGCGCGAGACTGGCATGCCGGACGCACCGGCACCCGACGCGGTCGACGGGTACTTCGCGGCCATCACGCCCGGGGCGCGGACCGCCCCGGAGGTTCGGCCCGCACTCGGTCGGCATCCGCGGCGGCCACTCGCATCCCGGGGAGGCTCCTATGAGGCGGATTCGCTACCAGGTCGCGTGCAGCCTGGACGGCTACATTGCGACCGCGGACGGCGGCTACGACTGGATCCCGGCGGAGCCGGAGATCGACTTCGCGGCGCTGTTCGCGCAGTTCGACGTGCTGCTGATGGGTCGGAAGACGTACGAGCTGGTGCGCGGGTCCGGCGACACGGGCGGCAAGAAGATCGTCGTCGTGTCGAGCACGCTGCGGCCGGAGGAGCACCCGGGCGTGACGGTGCTGTCGGGGGACGTGCGGGCGCCGATCGAGGCGCTGAAGCGCCGATCGAGGCGCTGAAGCGCGAGGATGGGAAGGACATCTGGCTCTTCGGCGGCGGCGAGACGTTCCGGCTGCTGCTCGGCCTCGGCCTCGTCGACAGCGTCGAGCTCGCGGTCGTGCCGATCCTGCTCGGCGGCGGGATCCCGTTCCTCCCCGCGCCGGCGCCGCGCGCGCACCTGGCCCTGCGCGCGCGCCGCGCCTACCCGACGAGCGGGATCGTGATGCTCGAGTACGACGTGCGCGCCGGGGCGGAGGGGAGCGACGCGGCGCCGGAGTAGCCGCGGTCGGCTCCCGGAGCCCCGCGGCGCGATCCCGCCTACTTCACGAGCGAGACCCGCACGCGGACGCCGCCGAAGGATTGGTCGGCGGTGAGCTGGTTGCGGGACACGACGAGCGGTATGTCGCGCAGGAACGTGTCGGCGGCGTGGGAGAGCCGGACGGTGTCGCCCTGGAGCGTCCACGTCCCGGTAAGGTCGGCGTCGAGGTCGCTGCCGTCCTCGTCGCCGCCGGGCACGAAGAGCCGGCCGGCGGTGGAGCCGTCGGCCTTGAGCTCGAGGCGGATGGTTGCGCCGGCGGCGAGAACATCCGTGGTCTGCCCGAGCGCGGTGATCTCGAACACGGCGCCAGCGTGGCCGGCGCTGGCCTGGTAGACGCCGGCGACGCTCTCCTGCGTCGGCGGCCCGGCGGGCGAGTCGTCGCCGCAGGCGGCGAGCGCGAGGGTGGCGAGGAGGGCGACGAACGGCAGGACGGGCGGACGACGACTGTGCTGCATGCTTCGACTCCTCGAGACGGCATGTGTGTCGGTTGGGGCCTTCCAAGGGAAGGCGGGTCGCGCGGGGGTGATGCACAACCGGTGCCGATGATTCGCGCGGTCGGCGGCGCTCGCGACGACGGAGGCGGGAAAGACGTCGCCTGGATCCCCTGGTTCACCGTGAGGTCGGGCGCTACACTTGGGGATCGCCGGCGATCGGGAGCGTGAGACCGCTGCGCTGTGGTCCTCATCCTCGAGGAGGTGCCGCGTGGGACGGTTCTCGATCGGGAGGAGCCCGGGGCGGTACACGAAGGTGCCGCGCCGCACCGCCCGGCCCGGGGAGGTGTGGGTCGACCGGCAGACGTTCCGCGACCTCGAGATCTTCGAGGCGCAGGAGGGGCGACCCGGGCTGTTCCGGCTCCTCGATCGCGCCCGCACGCGGGGCGGCGCGCACGCGCTGTTCCGCCGCTTCCTGGCGCCGCACTCCGATGCGGCCCGCATCCGCGCGGTGCAGGACTCGGTCCGCTACATCCTCGCCCACCGCTCGGCGTTCGTCGGCCTGCCGGGGCAGTACCTCGTCTCCGCCTTCGAGCACTACTTCCACGGGAACCTGCCGTCGCCGGCCAGCCGGGACCGCTTCGGGCTCGCGGTCGACGCGATGCAGCTCTTCCTCGAGAGCTTCCGCCAGCTCCAGCAGATTGCGACGGGCGCGCGGACCACCGTGCGGCTGCTGCGGGGGCTCCGCCAGGTGGCGACGCATCCGGGCGCGGAGGACGCGCCCGGCGAGCTGGGCGCTCATCTTCGCGAGCTCCGCGAGATCCTGGACCGCCCGGCGCTGGCGCCGCTGCCGTCCGAGCGCGAGGAGCGCTGGGGCGTGCTGCGCGCGCTCGCCGTCGACCGGGTGCTGCGCGGGGAGGAGAAGCAATCGGTCGCGCGCCTCGTCGTGCTGCTGTTCGAGATCGACGCGCTCGTCTCGCTCGCGGATGCGACCGCCGAGTACGGCTTCGTCTTCCCCGAGGTCCTGGACGGCGAGCTCGTGGTCGAGGGCGACGGCGTCTACCACCCGCTCGTCGGCGCGCCCGTGCCGAACCCGCTCCGCCTCGATTCGCACCACCGGCTCCTCTTCCTGACCGGGCCGAACATGGCCGGGAAGACGACGTACCTTCGCGCGTGCGCGACCGCGATCTACCTCGCCCACCTCGGGATGGGCGTCCCCGCGCGGGCGTTCCGCTTCTCGCCGTGCGAGGCGCTCTTCACGGCGATCACGCTGTCGGACAACGTGCGCACGGGGATCAGCTTCTTCGAGGCGGAGGCGCTGCGGGCGCGGGCGATCGCCGAGGCGGTGGCGAACGGGAAGCGCGTCGTCGCCGTCATGGACGAGCCGTTCAAGGGGACGAACGTGAAGGATGCGCTCGATGCGTCGTGCGCGTTCCTCACGCGCCTCGTCGCGCGGCCGGGGAGCGTGTTCCTGGTGTCGTCGCACCTGATCGAGGCCGGCGAGACGCTGGAGGCGACGGGGCACGTCGACTGCCGGCGGTTCGAGGCCGCGGAGACGGACGGGCGGCTGGAGTTCGACTACGTCCTGCGGCTGGGGATCTCGAGCCAGCGGCTCGGGATGCGGGTGCTGCGCGAGAAGGGCGTCTTCGCGCTCCTCGATGCGAAGGGGCACTCGCCGGCCGTCCCGCGGACGAGCAGCGGGACCGGCTGACGCCGCGAGGCGGCGGCGCCGCTCGTCCCTGGGCCCGCCCATCGCGGCCCGGCGCGTATCTTCCGCGCCGGACTCCCCCACAAACCGGAGAATGAAGATGTTCTCGCGCTTCCGCGTGCTCGTCGCGATGGGTGTAGGGGCGGGACTGCTGGGACTGGCGGCGCTGGCGGGGCCGAGCCTGCCGCGGCTGCCGCGGAGGTCCGTAGGCGCGCCGGCGGGCCTGCGCTTCACGGTCCGGCTGGCGCCGGAGGCGGCGAAGCGGATCGGCGCGCTGGGGCTGGAGGTCCCGGTCACCGGCCGGTTGTTCGTGCTCGTGGCGCGTGAGAACGACCGGGAGCCGCGGTTGCAGGTCGACGTGCAGGGGATCCCGCTCTGGGGCGTCGACGTGTCGGGCTTCGCGGGCGGTGAGGCGCGGGTGCTCGCGGCGGGGGACACCGCGATCGTCGGCTACCCGTTCGCGCGCTTCGAGGACCTGCCGCCGGGCGACTACTGGGTGCAGGCCTTCCTCAGCGTCTACACGACCTACCATCGGGCGGACGGCCACACGCTGCGGATGCACGCGGACGCCGGGGAGGGGCAGAACCTGTGGATCTCGCCGGGCAACGCCTACTCGCGGCCCGTCCGGCTGCACCTCGACCCGCGGTTGGGCGGGGAGGTGAGCCTCGCCCTGACCCAGGTGCTGCCGCCGCTCCAGCCGGTGCCGCGCGGCGGCGTGCTCCAGCAGGGGAACCCGGCGGACCGGCCGCAGGTGCGGTTCGTCAAGATCCGCAGCGCGCTCCTCTCCGCGTTCTGGGGGCGCGACATGTACATCGGCGCGAACGTCCTGCTCCCGCGCGGCTACGACGAGCGGACGACGGAGCGCTACCCCGTCCTCTACGTCGCCGGGCACTTTCCCGGCGAGCGCGCGCCGTTCGGCTTCGCGCCCGGCCAGGCGCGGCGGGGGCGGGAGGCG
>JADGGV010000323.1 GCA_019689775.1 Gemmatimonadota bacterium | reverse complement strand
TCAGGAACGGCATTGCACCGCGCTCCATCTCCCCGGCGAACCGGTTGCCGATAACCAGATCCACACCCTCCTCGCGGAGCGGGCGCACGAAATCACCGACCCGCTCCAGGGGGTAGGTGCCGTCCGCGTCGAGTAGAACGATGAACTCTCCCTCTGCCTCCAATAGCCCCCTTCTCAGCGCGCTTCCGTAACCGCGTCGCGGCTCCGACACGACCCGCGCGCCGTGTGCCCGCGCAATCTCGGCCGAACCGTCCGTCGACCCGTTATCGATGACCAGGATTTCGCCCGGGACACCTTCCGCTTCCAATACCGCGGCGGCGCGCCGGACGCTCTCACCGATGGCGGCCGCTTCATTCAGGCATGGGAACAGAATGGAGATCGTGCCTGCGGCGGAGGCGGAGCGCCGGTCGGCTGCCTCGTTCTCTCGCTGGGGGCTAGCGCCATCCATCAGCGCTGAGCGCGACCCCGTGTCCGTCATGTGCTCTCCTCGTCGTCCTCGCCACGCTCCCGCTCGCCACCGCATCCGAGCCGCCGCGAGGCATCATCCCCCGTGTTGGACTCGACGAATGCAGGCCGACCGAGAGTGCCGAAAGGATGGTATGGTGCTGCTGCGCGCCGGTGAGCAATCGGCGATCTCAGAGTATCGGCCAGTTGCGGAAGCCCACCGAAATATTCCCGGGATTCGCGGGAAGGCACCCCGCGGCAAGCAAGGCCCATGCCGAACGCAAATCCATTGCGACACAGATACTTGCAAGCAAGCGAAGCCGGGTTCCCAGCAGCCGATGGAACATCTCGTTACACCCAGGATCCGTCGTGAGCGACGCAGGCCTCACAGCCTCTCGGCTCGGACGATGGACCCGTTCGACGCCGGGACGTTAACGATCAACGCGGGGCGAAGAGCAATGCCGACAACGTTTCCTGCCCTCGGCTTCTCCCCGGATCGCGCACAGCAACCGGCGCACCGTACAGCCGCTCCAGCTCCCGCTCGACCCGGTACGCCACGGCGGATTGGACCCGGCCGAGGCTGGTCCCCGGGCCGATCGGGCCGCGCCAGGGGTTCCGCAGGTATGCGCGGCTCGCGATCAGCCACACCCGCCGGCCGTGGGGGCGCGCCGGCGCGCGCGCGCCCCCGGGGCGCGCGCGCGCGGCGGGGGGGCGCCGCCGGGGCCCCCCCCCCCCGCGGGCGGCCGGCGCGCGCCGGCGCGGCGGCGCGCCGGGTCCGCTCGAGCGCGGCGGGGTCGCGCAGCCGGTCCCAGAAGCCATCGTAGCGGGTCACGGGCTCGGGTCCCGGCGCCGGGAAGTCGATCCGCGCGTTGCCGGGGCGGAGGTAGCGGTGCAGGCCGGTGGCGAAGTTCCCCGGGACCTCGACGAGCAGGTCGCCGGGCCGGACCTCGGCGTTCAGCACGGCGGCGAGCTCCCGCGAGTTGGAGCGCGGCGGCGTCGCGGCGGCGATCGCGGCGTAGGCGCCGAGGACGAGCGCCCCCAGGAGCGCCGCCGCCGCACGGGACCGGTCGGCCAGCTCCCCCAATTTGAGGCCGAGCGCGACCATGAGCAGCGGTGTGAGCAGCACGAAGCAGCGCTCGTGCAGCAGGTTCGCACGGCCGGAGAGCACGGCGGCGGCGAGGAGCGCGCCGAGCGGCGCGCCGAGGAGCACCAGCCGCGTCCAGCGCCGGTCGTCGCTCCGAGCCGCGGCGTCCGGCGTCCCCGTGGGGAGCCCGAGCACGGCCAGGTGCGCCGCGACCCAGCCGAGGCCGAGCGCGGCCGCGACCGGCGCCGCGAGCCCGGCGGACGCCAGGAACCCCTTCTCCGTCGAGAAGACGGCCATGGCGGCCATCCGCGCGCCGTAGATCAGGCGATATGGCAGCGAGAGGCCGAACGGCGGATAGCCGACGGCCCGCGCCTGGTGCAGCAGCGCCGGCAGCCAGGGGAGGAAGAGGAGCGCGACCGCCGCCTGCGTCAGCGCCCATCCCGCGAGCAGCCGCCATTCACGCCGCGGCACGAGGCGCAGCATCGCCACGGCGCCCTGCCCGAGGAGCAGGATCACGCTGGCGGCATGGGTCCAGAGCAGCGCGGCGGTCGTGGCGACGTAGCCGGCCCAGACGCCGCGTCCGCCGCGTGCCAGCGCCCTCCAGAGGAAATAGCTGGAGGCGAGTCCCAGGAGCGGGAGCAGCGAGTACGGCCGCAGGTACGTCGAGTGCTCCACGAGCGCGGGGCACACCGCGGCGAGCGCTGCCGCGGCGACCGCACCCTTCGCCGAGCCGATGTCCCGGGCCACCGCGTAGCCCAGCGGCACGAGCGCGGCGCCGAGAAGGACCGGGAGCATGATGGCGGCGGCGTCGCCCGCGCCGAACACCGCCTGCCACACGGCGACCAGTGCGTAGAAGAGCGGTGGGTGCGACTCGTGGAGCCGGAGGAAGCGCAGGATCTCGGGCCATCCGCCGAGGCGGAGGATGCCGAGGAGCTGCGCCTCGTCGTTGTACATCCCGCTGCGGAGCGCTGGCACGCAACGCAGCAGGAAGGCGACGACGGTGAGCGCCGCCACCACGCCCGCCTCGAGCGCCGCCGTCCAGGGGCGGCCTCGCGGCGCCACGCGCTCGGCAGCGGAGCCGGCCGCGGGGGCGACGAGCGTCGCGCTCACCGGCCACCGTCCCCGGACGCGGGTCCCCGCCCGGCCATCGGCACGTCCTCCAGGCACAGCCCGGCCCCGTCCGCCGCCAGCGCCGGCGGCGCCGTGGCGCGGATGCGCTCGCCGAGACCGGACCCGACGCGCGCGAAGATCGCCGCCGTCGCATCCGCGTAGACCTGGGTCCAGCCGGGCTCGAGCCGCATCAGGTTGAAGCCCGGGCTGCCCACGCGCGCGAGCACCAGCTCGGTGCGCCCGTCGCGCAGCAGCGCCGACCAGTCCCCCTCGCCCGTCATCAGGGCGAACGTCCGCTCGCGCACGGAGTCGGAGTACACCGTCTCGCGGCGGCCGTCGAACGAGACGCGCAGCCGCGGCCCGGCGGTCCAGATGACGTACTCGCCCCACGCCGCCGGCACGGCCACGTTCGCGCGCACGCCGGCCCGGACGAGCGTTGCGACGGCGCGGACCGGGAACGAGCTGCCGCCGCCCTCGATCCGCAGGCATCCGGCGTTCGCGCCCATGCCGATCGGCGGCGTCGCCACGGCGAGGAGCGCGATCGCCGCGACGGCGCCGCGCGGCGCCACGGCCGCGGTCCGGCGGGGGAACAGCCGCGCGGCCGCGTCGGCCACGTGCTCGCCCGCGAGCAGCACCGCGCCGATCGCGAACAGGTCGGTGTGCCGCGTGGCCATGAGCGGAAGAAGCGCGATGGCGGCGAACAGCGCGCCGTCCTCGAGGCGCCGCTCCCGGCGGCTGAGCGCCCACCCCGCGAGCGTCGCGCCGAGAAGGAGGAGGTACGCGATGCCCTGCGCCGACGCGAGGCGCACGGGCTGCCACTCGAGCACGTCCGGGCGCGGCACCGTGGCCGTGCGCAGCAGGAACGCGGGGAGGTCGACGCCGTACGGGCTGACGCACAGCGCCGCGGCGGCGAGCGCGACGGGCGCGAGGATGGCCGGCTCGAGCCGCCGCTCGCGCAGCGTCCGCGCACCCGCCCAGAGCACGACCAGCCCGATGCCGAGCACGACTGCGCCGTGCGTGTTGACCCACAGCGCCATGATCGGCGCGAGCAGCCAGAGTTCGCGGCGTCGCCTCTCGCCCGCGCGGAGCAGCACGACGAGCGTGGCCGCGAACAGCGCGTCCGAGAAGAGCTGCGGCCGGACGGTGCTCAGGCGCGGGAGCAGCAGGACCGTCGCCGGCGCGAGCAGGAGCGCGATCCGGCCGAGCCCCATCCCGGCGCGTCTCAGCCGCCACGCGAAGAGCGCGAACAGCCCGAGCACGACGGCGAACTTCATGGCGACGAGCGCGGCGCCGCCGCCGGCGCGGAACGCCGCCGCCGAGGCCAGCTCGGCGAGCGTCTCGTGGTTGATCCAGCGGCTCCCGCCCGTCAGGTACGAGTACGGGTCGGGCCGGTCGGGGTCGCCGCCGGAGGTGAGGAGGTCCAGCCCGAAGCGGAGGTGCCCCCAGAGGTCGGAGTCGACCGTCGCCGGGAGGAGCAGCGCCAGGAGGAGGCCGAGCGCGAGCCCGGCGAGCGCGGTGCCGACCAGCTCGCGCGCGGCGAGCCGGCTGGAGGCTGAATCTCCCGGTCCGCGTCCCACGTCCCGGACTCGCCGCTCCGGCGCGGCGCCGACGGTCGGCACCTCGCCACTCATTCGCCCACCCCCTGGGCGCCCGCGGCCGCCATGCCCGGAACGGCCGACCCCGCCGCCGCGCGCCGCGCCGCCAGCCGCTCGCGCGCGTACACCGCCGCCGGCGCCAGCAGCAGCGGCAGGTAGCTCATGCGCGCGATCGGCGCGGAGAGCAGCGATGCCGTCAGCACCGCCGAGCATTGCAGCTCCGGCGAGCGGCGCCGCGTCCACCCCGCGGCGAGCACCGGCGCGGCCATGCCGATCAGCGCGAGGTACGCGCGGATCCAGCCCGGTAGCGTGCCGACCGGCTCCCACCCGAGCCCGTGCGCGATCAGCAGCGGCGCGTACGCGATCGAGACGTTGTTGAACGGCAGCCAGTCCGGCAGCCCGGCCACGCCCAGCGAGTGGAGCTGGCCCTGCCCGACGTGCGGGACCACGTAGCGCAGCCACTCCTCGCATGCGACGAGGAAGCCGCCCGGCCCGAGCGCCGCCACACTCACCGCGGTGGCGACGGCCGTGGCGGCCGCGGCGCCGAGGAGCGTCCGCCGCCCCTCTCGCACCACCGCGGCGCCGAGCGCCCAGATCGGGGACACCTTCAGCATCGCCGCGAGCGCGAGGCCGGGCCCGCGCGCGGACGCCGACGCCAGCGCGAGGCCGGCGAGCAGCCAGACCACCGGGTCTACCTGCCCGAAGTTCAGCGCCACGATCGTCGCCGGGTTGAACAGCAGCAGCGTCGCCGCGGCGCCGGTCGGAACGAGGCGCACCCTCCCGGTCGCGAGCCGGCTCAGCACGGCGGCGTACGCGCCGATGCACGCCAGCAGGAACAGCAGCCAGCCGTTCGCGAACGCGGTGTACGGCATGCGCGGCAGCAGCGCGAGCCCCGCGGCGAGGAACGGCGG
>JADGGV010000322.1 GCA_019689775.1 Gemmatimonadota bacterium | reverse complement strand
ACACCTCACCGACCGAACCCCGCCCGCGCGCGCATCCGCGCCGTTGATGGCCCCCCGTCGCTCCGCGTATCTTCCCCCGTCACCAGCCCGCGACACCCCGACCACAGCGGCTCGACCACGCAACGGCGCGCGCCGCACGCAGGAGGCCCCATGCAGCGTCGTACGCTCCTTCCGGCGGTTCTCGCGCTCCTCCTCGGCGCGTGCGTGCGCGGCGGACCCACCGCGCCCACCCCCTCGGGCGGCGCCTACGACCTGATCATCGAGAACGGCCGCGTCGTGGATGGCACCGGCGCACCCTGGTTCTATGGCGACGTCGCCGTACGTGGCGACCGGATCGCCGCCATCGCGCCGCGGGGCGTGCTGCGCGGCGCACCTGCCAAGCGCCGCATCGATGCCACCGGGATGGTCGTCTCCCCCGGCTTCATCGACATCCAGGGCCAGTCCTACGACGCCTTCCTGCGCGGCGACGGCCGCGACGTCAGCAAGGTCACGCAGGGGATCACGACCGAGATCCTGGGCGAGGGCTCCACGCCCGCGCCGATCAACGAGCGGCGCCTCGCCGCCGACGGCTCGGCCGGCACGGGCGACGCCGAGCTCGCGAGGCGCTTCACCGGGCCGCACGGCTTCGACGCGTTCCTGCGCGCCATGGAGGAGCACGGCATCTCGCCGAACGTCGGCTCCTTTCTCGGCGCCGCCACCGTCCGCGTGTACGCCAAGGGCGAGGCGATGGGGGCGCCGACGCCCGCCGAGCTGGACACCATGCGCGCCGTCGTCCGCCGCGCGATGGAGGACGGCGCGTTCGGCATCGGCAGCGCGCTCATCTACCCGCCCGGCAACTACGCCACGACCGCGGAGCTGATCGAGGAAGCGAAGGCGATGGCGCCCTACGGCGGCGTCTACATCACGCACATGCGGAGCGAGGCCGACCAGTACCTGGAGGCCATCGACGAGGCGATCCGGATCGGCCGCGAGGGCGGCGTCCCCGTCGAGATCTACCACCTCAAGGCCGCCGGCCGGGCCAACTGGCACAAGGCCGCGCAGGCGATCGCGAAGATCGATTCCGCACGCGCCGCCGGCCTCGACGTGCAGGCCGACATGTACCCCTACACCGCCGGCGGCACCGGCCTGAGCGCGTGCTTCCCGCCCGCGGCCTCGGAGGGCGGCAAGCTCTACGAGCGCCTGGCCGACCCGGCTGAGCGCGCCCGCATCAAGGCCGAGGTCCTGCACCAGACCAGCGACTGGGAGAACCTCTGCACCCAGGCGACGCCCGACGGCGTGCTCCTCGTCGGCTTCCGAAATCCCGACAACGGCAAGTGGGTCGGCAAGCGCCTCTCCGAGGTCGCCCAGACCATGGGCAAGGAGTGGATCGACGCCGCCATGGACCTCGTCCTCGCCGACCGCTCCCGCATCGGCACGCTCTTCTTCCTGATGGACGAGGAGAACGTCAAGCTCCAGCTCCGCCAGCCCTGGATCAAGATCGGCACCGATGCCGCCGGCATGGATCCGGACAGCGCCCGCGGCAACCTCGCCCACCCCCGCGCCTACGGCACCTACCCCCGCATCCTCGGCCGCTACGTCCGCGACGAGAAGGTGATCGGCCTCGAGGACGCGATCCGGAAGATGACCTCCGCCGTGGCGACGCGGCTGTCGATCCCCGACCGCGGCGTGCTGCGCCCCGGCATGTTCGCCGACATCGTCGTCTTCGACCCCGCCACGATCATCGACCGCGCGACCTACGAGCAGCCGCATCAGCTCTCGGTCGGCGTCGAGCACGTCTTCGTCAACGGCGTCGAGGTCGCCGCCCATGGCAAGCACACCGGCGCGAAGCCCGGCCGCGTCGTCCGCGGCCCCGGGTGGCGGAAGTAGCCTGTCCCCCACGCCGTCCTAGACTCGGAACGGAGGCACCGATGCACCTGGAGACGATCGCCGTGCACGCCGGCCGGCGCCGCGAATTGACCGGCGACGTGGCGGCGGCGATCCACCTGAGCACCACGTTCGAGCGCGGCGAGGCCGGCGATTTCCCCGGCGGCTACATCTACACTCGCTACGCGAACCCGAACCGCGAATCGCTCGAGGCGGTCCTCGCGGCGCTGGAGGGCGGCGCCGCCGCCGCCGCGTTCGCGTCCGGCCAGGCGGCCACCGCGGCCCTGCTCCAGACGCTCCAGCCCGGCGACCACGTCCTCGCGCCCACCGACAGCTACTTCGGCGTCCGCAAGCTCCTCGGCGAGTTCGAGCGCTGGGGGCTCCGCTCCACGTTCGTCGACATGACGGACCTCGACGCCGTCCGCGCCGCGCTGCGCCCCGGAACCCGCCTCGTCTGGGCCGAGACGCCGTCCAACCCGCTCCTCCGCATCGTCGACCTCGAGGCGCTCGCCGACCTGGCCCGCAGCGCCGGCGCCGCGCTCGCCGTCGACAATACCTGGGCGACGCCCGTGCTCCAGCGCCCGATCTCGCTCGGCGCCGACATCGTGATGCACTCCACGACGAAGTACATCGGCGGCCACAGCGACGTCCTCGGCGGCGCGCTCGTCTTCCGCGAGGCCGACGAGCGATTCGACGCCGCCCGCAACGCGCAGCAGAGCGGCGGCGCCGGCGCCGCGCCGTTCGACAGTTGGTTGACCGCGCGCGGCGCGCGCACGCTCCCCTGGCGCGTCCGGGCGCAGACCGCCAGTGCCATGGAGCTGGCCCGCTTTCTCGCCACGCGCACCGCGGTCCGCGCCGTCCACTACCCCGGCCTGGAGACCCACCCGGGCCACGACATCGCGGCTCGTCAGATGACCGGCTTCGGCGGGATGCTCTCCTTCGAGGTCCGCGGCGGGAGAGCCGAGGCCATGGCCGTCGCCAACGCGTGCCGGATCTTCACGCGGGCCACCAGCCTCGGCGGCGCCGAGAGCCTCATCGAGCACCGTGCCTCCGTCGAGCCGCCGGACAGCGGCACGCCGGAGGCGCTGCTCCGCGTCTCGGTCGGGCTCGAGCACCCCGACGACCTGATTGAGGACCTCGACCGCGCGCTCGCGGAAGGAATCCCCTCGAGTTGATTCGCGGCGCCGCGGCCGTCGACCGCGCTCGGGCCAGGCGCCGGACCGGGAGGGCGGGGCCGGCGCCCCGCTACAGCAGCTCCTTCAGCAGCTCGACCATGCGCACGTTCCATGGATCGGGCGACGCGTCGTCGTCCGCGATCCCCGGGTTCTGCTCCGGCGTCTCCAGCAGCAACGGCACGCCCACGGAGCGACGGTCGTGCAGCAGCCAGCGGAACGCCTCCACGCCGATGCGGCCGTCGCCGATCAGGGCGTGACGGTCGCGGTTCGAGCCCAGCTCCCCCTCGCTGTCGTTCAGGTGGAAGAACGCCGGCGGCTCGCCGCACGCCTCCTCGAACGCGTCCAGCACCCGCGTCAGCTCGTCCCTCGACGCCGCGATGTCGTAGCCCGAGGCGTACAGGTGGCACGTGTCCAGGCCGTAGCCGGCGCGCGGCCGCAACGCCTTCGGGATCCGCCGCAGCACGTCGGCTATCTCCGCCGGGCTCCGGCCAAACGTGTTCCCCGCGCCCGCCGTGTTCTCCACCAGCAGCCGCGTCGCCCCGTCCACCGCCTCCAGCGCCTCCGTCATCGCCCGAGCCACGCGTTCCGCCGCCGCCTCCCGCGACCCCTTCGCCGACCCCGGGTGGAAGCACACGCCGCCGATCCCCAGCGCCGTCGACCGCTCCAGCTCCTTCTTGAGCCCCGCCGCCGCCCGCCCCCACTTTGTCTCGTCGTCCGTCGCGACGTTCAGCACGTAGGCCGCGTGCGCCTGCACCATCGCCGGCCGGATCCCCGTCTCGGCCAGCGCCTGCCGGAACCGCTCGATCCGTTCCGGCCGCACCGACTTGTCGTCGTTGTAGAACTTCGGGATCGCCGTGAAGATTTGCAGCGCCGTCATCCCCGCCGCGTGCGCGCGGCGCGCCGCCATGTCGATGCCGCCGTTGTCGATCGTGTGTCCGCCGATGAAGCGCATGCGCCGTCACGCCTCCCGCACCGATGGTTGCGAACCCGCACCCGCGCCGACGCCCCTACCCGTGCCCGGCGCTCGCCGTTAGCCCGGCGCCGCCGATCCCAGGAGCCCCGCCGATGCCCTCGATCCTCGTCCTTTCCGAGCACGACGTCCGCCGCTTCCTGCCGATGGCGGAGTGCATCGAGCTCATGGCCGATGCGCTCGCCGACCTCGCCCGCGGCGACGCCGTGCTCCCGCTGCGCACCGTCGCCTGGCTCCCCGACCGCCGCGGCGCGCTCGCCACGATGCCCGCGCTCCTCCCCGGCCGCGGCGCCCTCGGCGCCAAGGTCATCACCGTCTTCCCCGGCAACGCCGCCACCGCCCTCGACTCCCACCAGGGCGCCGTGCTCCTCTTCGAGCCGGAGCGCGGCCGCCTCCTCGCCGTCCTCGACGCCAGCTCCATCACCGCCATCCGCACCGCCGCCGTCAGCGGCGTCGCCACCCGCCTCCTCGCCCGCGGCGACGCCGACGACCTCGCGATCCTCGGCTCCGGCGTCCAGGCGCGCGCCCACCTCGAGGCCATGCTCGCCGTCCGCCCGATCCGCCGCGTCCGCGTCTGGAGCCGCACGCCCGAGCACGCCCGCCGCTTCGCCGAGCAGGCCGCCGCCGCGGGCATCGCCGTCGAGCCCACCGCCACCGCCGAGGCCGCCGTCGAGGGTGCGACGATCGTCTGCACGACCACCGCCGCCACCGAGCCCGCCCTCCGCGGCGCCTGGCTCGCCCCGGGTGCGCACGTCAACGCCGTCGGCTCCAGCACGCCGGCCGCCCGCGAGCTCGACAGCGACGCCGTCGCCCGCTCGCGCCTCTACGTCGACCGCCGCGAGTCGGCGCTCGCCGAGGCCGGCGACTTCCTCGCCCCGAAGCGCGAGGGCCGGATCGACGACGCGCACATCGTCGCCGAGCTCGGGGATGTGCTGATCGGTGCGTCCGGCGGGCGCGGCTCGCCCGACGAGGTCACGCTCTTCAAGTCGCTCGGCCTCGCCATCGAAGACGTCGCCGCCGCCCGCCACGTCTACGAGCGGGCGGTCGCCGCCGGCGCCGGCACCGCCGTCGAGCTCGGCGGCGGCCGCTCGGCCGTCTAGACGCGCCCTCGGCTCTCGCCCGGTCTCTTATACACAACAGACG
>JADGGV010000321.1 GCA_019689775.1 Gemmatimonadota bacterium | reverse complement strand
AGCCCCCCCGCGACGGCTAACCGCCGCGCTTTGCAATCACCCTCCCCGAACTCCCATCAAATATCGCCGCGCACTCTCATCATTCTCTCCCTCTGCGCCCTCTGTGTGCTCTGTGGTTGAGAAATAATGTCCTCTACGCCTCCTCCCCCACCCTTCCGAGCCCTGGCGCGAGCACGTGGATGACGACGAACGCCGCCACGTATGCGCCCCCACAGATCCCGAAGATGATCGCGTAGTTGCTCCCCGTCGCCTCGAGGATCCGCCCGGTGGCGCGCTGGAAGAGCATGGCGCTGAGCGCGCCGGCGAAGCCGCCGATGCCGACGACGGAGGCGACGGCGCGGCGGGGGAACATGTCGCTGACGGTGGTGAACAGGTTGGCGGACCACCACTGGTGGGCGGCGGCGGCGATGCTGACGGCGGCGACGGCGACCCAGAGGCTGCGGGCCTCGGGCGCGAACGCGGTGGGGACGATGAGGAGGGCGGCGACGAGCATGGCGGCCTTGCGGCCGCGGTTGACGCTCCAGCCGCGGGCGATGAGCGTGCTGGACATCCAGCCGCCGGCGACGGAGCCGAGGTCGGCGACGAGGTAGATGGCGATGAGGGGGGCGGCGAGGGCGGAGAGCTGCACGCCCCAGCGCGCGTCGAGGAATTTCGGCAACCAGAAGAGGTAGAAGAGCCAGACGGGGTCGGTCATGGCCTTGCCGAGGACGAACGCCCAGGTCTGGCGGTGGCGGAGCAGGGAGCGCCAGGGGATCGCGGTGGTCGGCTCGGCGGGGTCGCTGCGGATGAGCGCGAGCTCGCGGGCGGAGACGGCGCGGTGGTGCTCCGGCTCGCGGTAGAGGGCGAGCCAGAAGGCGAGCCAGACGAAGCCGGCGGCGCCGGTGGCGAGGAACGCCCAGCGCCACCCCCAGGTGAGCGCGATCCAGGGGACGGTGAGCGGGGCGACGATGGCGCCGACGTTGCTGCCGGCGTTGAAGATGCCGGTGGCGAGGGCGCGCTCCTTCTTCGGGAACCACTCGGCGACGGTCTTGAGGGCGGCGGGGAAGTTGCCGGACTCGCCGAGGCCGAGGATGGCGCGGGCGGCGGAGAAGCCGGCGGCGGTGCGGGCGAGCGCGTGGCCCATGGCGGCGAGGCTCCAGACGACGAGGGCGGTGGCGAAGCCGCGCCGCGCGCCGATCCAGTCCATGACCCGCCCCATGACGAGGAGGCCGATGCCGTAGGCCAGGCTAAACCAGGAGACGATGACGCCGTACTGCGCCTCGGACCAGCCGATCTCGCGCTGGAGCGTCGGCGCGAGGATTCCGAGCACCTGGCGGTCGACGTAGTTGATGGTGGTCGCCGCGAACAGCAGCGCGCAGATCGTCCAGCGGTAGCCGATGCGGCGCTCGGGCGCGAGCGGCGCGCCGCTCGTCCCGGCCGCTGCCGGCGCCCGGTCGGCGGTGAGCGTCGTGTCGGGGGCCGTCGCGCGGCCGTCCCGGACCTCGTCGTCAGCCATTCGCGCTCCCTTTCGTTGGGTGTCGGCGCGCTAGCGCTGCACGCGGCCGCTCGCCTCGCCTCGCATCAGCGCCTCGACCTCGGCCGCGCTCACGCGGTTGTAGTCGCCGGGGATGGAGTGCTTCAGGCAGGAGGCGGCGGTCGCGAACTCGAGCGCGCGGGCGTCGTCGCCGTACGTCAGCAGCCCATGGATGAGCCCGGCGGCGAACGCGTCGCCGGCGCCGACGCGGTCGACGATGTCGGTGATCTCGTAGCGCCGGCTGTGGCGGAACTCGCGCCGGTCGTGCAGCACCGCGGACCAGCCGTTGACGTCCGCGCCGCGGCTCTCGCGCAGCGTGATGGCCTGCCGCTCGAGGTTCGGGAACTGCTCGAGCACGCGCTCGGCGAGGGCGCGGTAGCGCTCCACGTCGAGCGTGCCGGAGGCGACGTCGCCTTCCGCCTCGATCCCGAGCGCCTTCTGGCAGTCCTCCTCGTTCGCGATGCCGACGTGCGCGTAGCCGACCAGCTCGCGCATGACGTCGGGCGCCGGCTTCCCCCAGCGCCAGAGGTTCTTGCGGTAGTTGTAGTCGACGGAGACGGTGAGGCCGAGCTCGCGCGCGCGCCGCGCCGCCTCGAGCGCGAGCGCCGCCGCCGTGGCGCTGATGGCCGGCGTCACGCCGCTCACGTGGAACCAGGCGGCGCCGTCGAGGATGCGGTCCCAGTCGAAGTCGCCCGGGCCGGCGGTCGCGATGGCGGAGCCGGCGCGGTCGTAGGTGACGCGCGAGGGGCGCTGGTTCGCGCCGCCCTCCAGGAAGTAGATCCCGATCCGCTCCCCGCGCCGCGCGGCGAAGCGCGTGTCGACGCCCAGCCCGCGCAGCTCCGCGAGCGCCGCGTCCGCCACGGGGTTCGCCGGGAGCGCGGTCACGAAGCACGCGTCGTGGCCGTAGGTGGCCAGGGAGACGGCGACGTTGGCTTCCGCGCCGCCGAACGTCGCCTCCAGCACCGGCGACTGGAGCAGCCGCTCCGCCCCCGGCGACTTCAGCCGCAGCATCACCTCGCCGAACGTCACGATGCGGCTCACCTGGCGCCTCCCTTGGCCTGTCGGGCAATCTCGACCGCCCGCGCGGTCTCCTCGCGGATCCGCCCGAACGCCCGCTCCGCGATCCAGTCGGCCGGCGCCATCCACGACCCGCCGCACGCCGCCACGCACCGCAGCGCCAGGTACTCGGCGAGGTTGGCCGGGCCGATGCCGCCGGTCGGGATGAACTCGACCGTCCCGTACGGCGCCGCGACCGCCTTGAGGTAGCGCACCCCGCCGGCCGGCTCCGCCGGGAAGAACTTCAGCGTGCTGAGCCCCTTCGCGAGCGCCATCTCGATCTCGGTCGGCGTGCACACGCCCGGAAACACCGGCACGCCGTGCTCGAGGCAATGATCGACCACCGCCGGCCCGAATCCCGGCGAGACGACGAAGCGAGCGCCCGCCGCCCGCGCCGCCGCCGCCTGCTCCCGCGTCAGCACCGTCCCGGCGCCCACGAGCAGCTCCGGCACCTCGCCGGCGATCCGCCGGATCGCCTCCTCGGCCGCCGCCGTCCGGAACGTCACTTCCGCGCACGGCAGCCCGCCCTCGAGCAGCGCCCGGGCGAGCGGGACGGCGGCCGCCGCGTCGTCGATCACGAGCACCGGCACGAGCCTCACCCGCCGGATCCGCTCGAGCACCTCCGTCATCGCGTGTTCCGTCGTCATCGGAATCCTCGGCCGCCTATCCCCCGATCGCGTCCCACACCCCCAGCAGGTACGTGGCTCCCAGGGCCCGATCGTGCAGGCCGTAGCCCGGCCGCCCCACCTCGCCCCAGATCATGCGCCCGTGGTCGGGGCGCATCGGCCCGGCAAAGCCCACGTCGCGCAGCGCCCGCAGCACCGCGACCATGTCCACGTCGCCGCAGCGGGACGGATGCGCCGTCTCGTGGAAGCAGCGCTCGCCGGTCACGCGCACGTTGCGGCAGTGGGCGAAGTGGATCCGGTCGCCCAGGCGGCGGACGATGGCCGGCAGGTCGTTGGCCGGCGAGGCGCCGAGCGAGCCGGTGCAGAACGTGACGCCGTTCGCCGGGCGGTCCACCAGGCGCACGAGCCGCTCGAGCGCGGCCCCATCGGTCAGGATCCGCGGGAGGCCGAAGATCGGCCACGGCGGGTCGTCCGGGTGGACGGCCAGCCGCACGCCGGCCGCCTCCGCCGCCGGCACGACGCGCTCGAGGAAGTAGGCCAGGTTCTCCCAGAGTCGCTCCGCGTCGACCTCGCGGTAGGCGGCGAGCAGCGCCCGGAGCGTGGCGGCGTCGTAGGCGGCGCCCCAGCCGGGGAGCGCGCCGGTCCCGCGCGCGAGGTCGAACGCCGCCAGCGCGCCGTCGTCGTACGCCAGAGCGGTCGAGCCGTCCTCCAGCCGCCGCTCCAGCTCCGTGCGCATCCAGTCGAAGACCGGCATGAAGTTGTAGCACACGACCGGCACGCCGACCTCGCCCAGGACCCGCACGCTCTCGCTCCAGGCGTCGATCCAGCGGTCGCGCTCCGGACGGCCGAGCTTGACGTCCTCGTGCACCGCGATGCTCTCGGCGACCGCGAAGCGCAGCCCCGCGGCGTCGATCGCCTCCGCGAGCCGCTCCACCGCCGGCTTCGGCCACGCCGCGCCGACCGGCACGTCGTACAGCGCCGTGACCACGCCCTCCACGCCCGGGATCTGGCGGATGTGCGCGAGCGGGACCGGGTCCGCGGCACCGTACCAGCGGAACGTCATGTGCATGCCGCCCCCCTCACGCGCTCGCCGGCGCGGGCGCCGGCGGCCCCGACAGCCGGTACGTCTCCTTCGCCAGGTCGTACGCCAGCGCCCGCGCCATCTCGCGCGCATCCGCGAGGTCGACCACGTGCCGCGCCACCAGCCCGGCCAGCCAGTTCGCGTCCACCCGCCGGCACAGGTCGTGGCGCGCCGGGATCGAGCAGAACGCCCGCGTGTCGTCGTTGAAGCCCGCCGTGTTGTAGATCCCCGCCGTCTCCGTGGTCCGCTCCCGGAACCGCTTCATCCCCTCCAGGCTGTCGTGGAACCACCACGGCGGCCCGAGCCGCACCGCCGGATAGTGCCCCGCCAGCGGCGCCAGCTCCCGCGAGTACGTGCTCTCGTCCAGCGTGAACAGCACCAGCGTGAGGCGCGGATCGTTGCCGAACGCCTCCAGCAGCGGACGCAGATTCCGCGTGTACTCCGTGGCCACCGGGATGTCGCCGCCGATGTCCGGGCCGAAGCGCTCGTACAGCCGCGAATCGTGGTCGCGCAGCGCGCCCGCGTGGAGCTGCATGACCAGCCCGTCCTCCGTCGACATTCGCGCCATCTCCATCAGCATGTGCCCCTCGAACGCCCGCTGGTCCGCCGCGCTGGCCTCGCCGTTCAGCGCCTTGTGGAACAGCCGCCCGAGGTCCACCTCCCGCAGCCGCGCCGCGTACGGCTCCACCACGCCGTGATCGGTCGCCGTCGCGCCCATCTCCTTGAAGTACCCCCGCCGCGCCTCCAGCGCGCGCACGAACTCGACGGGATCCGCGATCGGCCGGCCGTGCCGCCGCTCCAGCGCCTCCAGCTCCGCCCGCCACCCCGGCGCCGCGATCCGGAACAGCGCGTCCGGCCGAAACGTCGGGATCACCCGCCC
>JADGGV010000320.1 GCA_019689775.1 Gemmatimonadota bacterium | reverse complement strand
GCTGGCGCAGGCGCCGGCGGCGGCGATCGAGCTGGGCCGGCGCGAGCGGGACGTGCGTCTCCTCTCCGAGATCTACCTGTTCGGCGACCAGCGGCTGCGGCAGGAGGCGCTGAAGACGGCGGTCTCCTTCGCCAGCGTGCAGGTGGTGGACCCGCCCGAGGTGCTCTTCCAGCCGGTCTGGCCGCGCAAGAAGCTCGGGCTCGCCGTCGGGCTGCTGCTGGCGGCGGCGTTCGCCGCGCTGACCATGGCCGTCGGTGAGCGGGCGGACCGCTCGGTGCGCGGCGCCGCGGAGCTGGGGCGGCTGGTCGGCGCGCCGGTGCTCGCGGCGCTGGCGCCGGGCGCGGACGGCCGGCTGGCGCTCGGCGCGGCGGAGCGGCGGGCGCTGCTTCAGCGCGCGGCCGCGGCCGGGCGCGGGCTGGTGCTCGCGCCGCTGGGCGAGGCGGCTGCGGCGGCCGAGGGCGTGGCCGCCGCGCTCGTCGAGGCGCAGGCGCCGGAGCCGGTGGCGGCGCGCGGCGCGGCCGCCGGGCGCGGCGTGCCGGCCATGCCGCCGCGCCTGCCGGTCGAGGTCGCGCCGCCGGTGCACCGGTTCGCGGCGGCGGCGGAGCTGGCCGAGGCGGGCGATGCGGGCGCGGCCGTGGTGCTGGTTGCGCGCCAGGGCGTGACGCGCCGGGAGGAGGCGGCGCGCGCGGCGGCGCTGCTGCGCGAGGCGGGCGCCGTCGTCGCCGGGGCGGTGCTGGTGTGCGCGGACGCCCGCGCGCTGGGGGACGCATGGTCGTAGCGCTGCGGGACATCCCGCTCGAGCCCGAGCGGGCGGCGCGGGCCGGCGGCGGCCTGCGGCGCGCCGCGGACATCGTCGGCGCGGCCACGCTCCTCCTCCTGGCCTCGCCGCTGCTGCTGCTCGGCGCGCTCCTCGTCCTGCTCGGCTCCGGGCGGCCGGTCTTCTTCGGGCACACGCGCGTCGGGCGCGGCGGCCGGCGCTTCCGCTGCTGGAAGCTGCGCACGATGGCGCTGGACGCCGAGGCGCGGCTGCGCCGCGACCCGGAGCTGCGGCGGCTGCACGCGGAGAACGGCTTCAAGCTGCCGGCGGCGCTGGATCCGCGGATCACGCCCGTCGGGCGCTGGCTGCGGCGCACGTACATCGACGAGCTGCCGCAGCTCGTGAACGTGCTCGCCGGCAGCATGTCGCTGTTCGGGCCCCGGCCGGTGGTCGAGGAGGAGCTGCGCCACTATGGCGAGCACGCGGCGGAGTTCCTGAGCGCGCGCCCCGGGCTGTTCGGCGAGTGGACGAGCCGCGGCCGGCGCCGGCCGCCCTACCCGGAGCGGGCTCGCCTCGAGCTGGAGTACGTGCGCGACCCCAGCCTCGGGCGCAACCTCCGCATCCTGCTGCGCTCGATCCCGGTCGTGCTGCGCGGCCAGGAGGACTGAGCCGTGAGCGACGCGGCGGAAGCACTCCCGACCGCGCGGGTCGGCGCCGGCGGCGCGGGCGCGGCGAGCCGGCCCGGGGCCGCGGAACCGCCGGCATCCCGACCGGCGTCGGCCGGACGCCTCGCCGGCCGGCGCCTCCTCGCCGCCAACGCCGCCTCGCTCGTGCTGGCGTACGCGCTCCCGCGCGCCTTCACGTTCGGCGCCGCCGTCGTGGCCGCGCGGGCGCTCGGCGCCGCGGGCTTCGGCGCCTACGGCACGGCGGCCGCCTTCGCCGTCGTGCTCAGCATCCTGGCGACGCTCGGGATGCAGCCGCTGCTCGTGCGGCGCGTCGCCCGCTCGCCGGAGCGCGCGCCGGAGATCCTCGCCGCCGCCCACCTCGTCAAGCTGGGCGCGTCCGTCCTCATGCTCGCGGCGCTGCTCGTCCTGGCCGGCCCGGTCCTGCGCTACCCCGGGGAGGTGGCCGCGGCCGCGGCGCTGCTCGGGCTCGCCTACGCGATCGGCGCGTTCGTCGAGAACCTCGCCGCGTACTTCCAGGGCGTCGAGCGCATGCACGTGTGGTCGCAGGCGAGCGCGCTGTGCGGGCTGGTGAGCGGCGCCGTCGGCGTGGCCGTCGTGCTCGTGACGCGCGACGTGGTGGCGTTCTGCACGGCGCCGGCGCTCGGCCAGCTCGCGGCGCTCGGCTGGCTGCTCCGCCGCGCGCCCGCGGCCGTGCGGCGGCCGGCGCGCGCGGCGCTCGCCGACGCCCGCGAGCTGGCCGGCTCGCTCGCGCCGTACGCGGCGGCGTACGTCGCCACGACGGTCTACTACAAGGGCGACGTGCTCCTGCTCGCGCACTGGCGCGCGCCGGCGGAGGTCGGGCTTTACGCGGCGGCGTACCGCTTCCTCGACGTCGGCCAGGCGCTCGCACTCGCGGTCGCGGGCGCGCTCGTGCCGCAGCTCGCGCGCGCGGGCGAGCGGGCCGCGCGCACGGCATGGCGCGCCGTGCGGCTCGCGCTCCTGTGCACGATCCCGGCGGCGGCCGCGCTCGCGCTGCTGCGCGCGCCCGTCGTGGGCGCCCTGTACGGCGCCGGCTACGCGGAGGCCGCGCCGGTGCTCGGCGCGCTCGCGGCGGCGCTCGCGCCGCTCGTCGTGAACATGGTCGCGCTGTCGGCGCTCTCCGCCGCGGGCAACGCGGGCGCCGCCGCGCGGCTGTACCTGGCCGCCGCGGCGCTGAAGCTGGCGCTCGATGCGGTGCTGATCCCGGCGCGCGGCGCGGGCGGCGCGGCGCTGGCCGCGCTCCTCTCGGAGATGGCGCTCGCCGCCGGCTTCGCGCTCGCGCTCAGGCGGGCGGCGGCCGCCGCGGCCAGGGACGGTGGCGCGCTGCGGGAGGCCGCATGAGGGTCCTCTACGTCTCGAAGGCGCTCGTCGTCGCCGCGTACCGCGAGAAGCTGCGCGCGCTGGCGCGCGAGGTCGACATCACGGCGGTAGTGCCGCGGCGGTGGGGGACGGAGCCCGTCGAGGAGGGCGACGCCGGCGTCGCCATCCTCCGGTGCGACGCCTGGCTCCACGGGCGCAACCACCTCCACGTCTATCCGGGGATCGCCGGCGTGCTGGACTGCCTGCGCCCGGACCTCGTCCACATCGACGAGGAGCCGTACAGCGCCGTGACGCTCCAGCTCGCGCGGGCGTGCCGCCGGCGCGGCATCCCGTGCCTGTTCTTCGCCTGGCAGAACCTGGCCCGGCGGCTGCCGCCGCCGTTCGGCGCGCTGCGCGCGTGGGTCTTCGAGAACGTGACGGGCGGGATCGCCGGGACGCCCCGCGCGGCGGAGGTGCTGCGCCGGGCGGGCTTCGCCCGGCCGCTCGCGGTGATCCCGCAGCTCGGCGTCGACCCCGTGCGCTTCGCGCCGGACGCCGCGGCGCGCGCGGCGGCGCGTCGCCGGCTCGGCGTCCCGGACGACGCGTTCGTGCTCGGCTTCGGCGGCCGCCTGGTCCCGGAGAAGGGCGTGGACGTGCTGATCGACGCGCTGGCCCGGCTGCCGGCCGTGCGCCTGCTCCTCGTCCTCGGCGCCGGCCCGGAGCGGCCGCGGCTCGAGGCGCGCGCCCGCGCCGCCGGCCTGGCCGAGCGCGTCCACTTCGCCGGCCGCATCGACTCGCGCCGGATGCCCGACTGGCTCGCCGCGCTCGACGCGCTCGCGCTCCCCTCCCGCACCACGCGCCGCTGGTCGGAGCAGTTCGGCCGGATCCTCGTCGAGGCCATGGCGTGCGGCGTCCCCGTCGTCGCCTCCGACGCGGGCGAGATCCGCCACGTCGTGGGCGACGCCGGCGTCCTCGTCCCCGAGGGCGACGCCGCCGCGCTCGCCGCCGCCGTCGCCCCGCTCGCGGCCGACCCCGGCCGCCGCGAGGCGTTCGGCCGCCGCGGCCGCGAGCGCGTCCTGCAACGCTTCACGCACGAGCGCATCGCCGCGGACACCGCGGCGTTCTACCGGGCGCTGCTCCCCGTCGAGGTCGGCCGATGAGCGACGCCGCACCCCCCGGGACGCCGGCGCACGCGGCCGCCCGGCCGGCAGCCGCCGCCCGCGGCCGCCGCGACGCCGACGCGCTCCTGGCGCTCGGCGCCTGCACCGCGCTCGCCACCGGCGTGACGCTCGCGCTCGCCGGCGCGGCGGCGGACGCCACGGCGCTCGCCGCGGTCGGCGGCGCGCTCGCGCTTGCGGCGATCGTCGCGCTCGTCGCCGCCGGGCTCGTCCCCGCCACGCTCGTGGTCGCGCTCGCCGTGCCGCTGCCGGCGGTCTACGACGCCGACGGTCTGCGCATCGCCGCCGTGGCGCCGGTCGGCGCGGCCGTGCTCCTGGCGTGGGCGCTCCGGCGGGGCGCGGACCGGACGCGGATCCGGACCGGCGCGCTCCCGCGGCGCGCGCTCGCGGCGCTGGTCCTGGCCACGCTCGTGGCGGCGGCGTTCGCGCCGAACGTGGCGCTCTCGGCGCGCGAGACGCTGAACTTCGTGCTCCTGCTCGGGCTGCTCGCGGCAGCGACGGACGAGCTGGCCCGCGACCGGGCGGCGGCCGCGCGCCTCGCCGACGCCCTCGTCGCCGGAGCGGGCGTGTGCGGCGCGCTCGCCGTCCTCGAGATGGCGCGCATCATCCCGGGCCAGTTCCCGCGCTGGGGCACGCCGTTCAACCGCGCGGCGCTCGGCTTCGGCCAGCCCAATGCGCTCGGCTTCTTCCTGGCCCTCGCGCTCCCGCTCACGCTCCGACGGCTCGGAGCCGCGCGCGGCCTCGCCCGGCTCCCGTGGGGCGCGGCCGCGCTCTGCGCCGCCGCCGGACTCCTCGCGACGTTCTCGCGCGCGGCCTGGGTCGCCGCCGCGCTCGGCGTCGCCGCGCTCCTGCTCGCCGGCCAGCGGCGGCGCGCGCTGCGGCTGCTGCTGGCCGCGGCGGTCGCGGCCGTCATCGCGGACATCGCCTCCGGCGGGATGGTGCGCGACACCGCCGAGCGCACCATCGGCGACTGGGTCGTCGAGCAGCGCGCCGCGCTCTTCCTGGCCGGGCTGCGCATGTTCGTCCAACACCCGCTGACCGGCGTCGGGCCCGGCGGCTTCGCGGACCAGGTGGAGCGGTACGGCGCCCAGGTCTCGAACCTCTGGGACTATCAGGCGACGCCGCACAACGCCTACGTGCAGATGGCCGCCGAGGGCGGGATCCTCGGCGTGCTCACGTTCGTCGCGTTCCTCGCCGCCGCGCTGCGCGCGTTCGTGCGCGCAG
>JADGGV010000319.1 GCA_019689775.1 Gemmatimonadota bacterium | reverse complement strand
TGCTGCGGGCGCTGGAGATCCAGGCGGAGCTGCGCAAGCGCTGGCTCGCGAACACCGGCTTCTACGAGCGGCGCAAGACCAGCTTCGGCACGTACCTGGCCGGGGATGCGCTGGACGCCGTCGCCCAGCGCTCCAGCCGGCTCAGCGACATGCTGCGGGGGATGCGGGGGCTGCGCGTCGTGATGGACATGTACGGCCATGCGCACCTCCAGTCGACCCGTGGCCCCGCGAGCCTGAGCATGTCGTGCACCCCACGGGTGTACCTGGATGGCGTGCCGGTGGACTGGGTGAACACGTCGGGCGGGGATCTGGACAGCCTCGTGTTCCCGAACAAGATCGCCGCCATCGAGGCGTACGCCGGGCCGTCGGAGGCGCCGCTGCAGTACGCCGGATTCGCGGAGTGCGGTGCCCTGCTGCTGTGGACGAAGCAGGGGGACTGAAGGCGACGAACGCTCCGCCGCCGTCGTCGCCTGCCGCGAGCCGTCGCGGCCCGTACCACTCTGCCCGGCTCGCGCTCAGGCGGCGACCGGCAGCCAGAGCGTGAACGTCGAGCCGCGGCCGACCTCGCTCCGGAGCGTGATGTCCCCGCCCAGGAGGCGGGCGATCCGCCGGCTGTTGGCGAGCCCGACGCCCGCTCCGTCCCGCGCCTCCGGATGGAGGCGCGTGAACTCCTGGAAGACGCGCTCGCGCTTGTCCTCGGGGATCCCCAGGCCGGTGTCGCTCACGCGGACCGCGACCCATTCGCCCGGGCGGAACTCCTCCGCGCCGTCGCGCAGGGCGACCTCGAGCGTGACGCGGCCCTTCGGCGTGTACTTCACGGCGTTCGAGACCAGGTTGCCCACGATCTGGCGGACGCGGATCGCGTCGGTGTCGGCGAAGACCGCGTCGTCGGCCCGGCACTCGAGCGTGAGCCCCGCCGCGGTGGCCTGCGCCCGGAACTCCTCGGCGACCTCCCGCACCAGGCGGGCGACGTCGGTCCGCGCGCGCTCGACCTTGATCTCCCCCGTCTCCGCACGCGCCACGTCGAGCAGGTCCTGGATCAGCCGGACCGCGGTCTGGATGGAGCGGCGGATCCGCCGCACGCCCTCGCGTTGCCGCTCGTCCAGCTCGCCCAGGTTCCCGGCTTCCAGGAGCTGGGCGTAGCCGTCGGCCGCGCCGAGCGGATTCTTCACGTCGTGCGAGAAGCCGCGGATCAGCCGGGCGCGGCTCTCGGTGATCCGCTCGAGCTCGCCGCGCCGGTGCTCGGACTCCTCGAGGATCTGGAGCCTGCGGAACGCGAGGGCGGCCAGCCCGGCGAAGGTGCGGGCGCGCGTGATCTCCTCGGGCGCCCAGGCCGGGTGCTCGGGTCCGCGGACGAGGAACAGCGCGCCGATCGGCTGCTCCGCGATGAGCGGGAGGACGAGCGCCGAGCAGTCGGGGCAGGCGCGCGCTAGCGGGTCGTCGCGGAGTGGACCCTCGACGGCATCGAGTCGGTCGAGGATCAGCGGCTCGCCGGCTTCGACCACGGCGCGCGTGTACGTGCCGTCGTACGTGGCGCCGCCCACCTGCGGTCGCGGGATCTCCCCGGCGACCCCGATGATCTCGATCGCGCCGCGCTCGGCGTCGATCCGGGTGACGAACGCGCCGCGCGCGCCGGTGGCCTCGACCGCGCTCGTCGCGAGCCGCCGGATCATCTCCTCGGTCGTGAGCGCGGCGCCGACCGCGCCCACCGCCTCGCGCAGCGCCCGCTCCTCGCGCGCGCGCTGCTCCGCCTCCCGGTACAGCCCGGCGTTCTCGATGGCGATCGCCGCGCGGCCGGCCAGCGCCTCCGCCAGCGGAATGTCCTCCGGGCGGTAGTCGCGCGCCGAGCCGTCCTCGAGCGTGATGAACTGGACGGCGCCGACCGCGCGGCCGCGCGCGATCAACGGGACCACCAGGACGGAGCGCGGCGCGAGCCGACGCATGAGGTCGAGGTGCTCCGGGTCGTGAGCGGACGCCCGGACCGCGTCCTCGCCGGAGACGATCTGCGAGCGCCCGGTCCGGATCGCACGGTTGACGGGGTGCTCCTCACGGGAGGGATCGGGCGGGAAGCGCCGGGCCTCGCGCGCCAGCGCGTCCTTCGCCGGGTCCGCGTGCCTCGCGACGATGCGCCGGAACCCGCCCGCCTCGTCGACGATGTCCGCGATCGCGAAGTCGGCCAGCACCGGCAGGGCCAGCCGCGCCACCGTCTGGAGCGTGGTCTCGTAGTCGATCGAGCTCGCCAGCACCCGCGTCGCCTCGGCGAGAAACCGCTCCCGCGCCAGGATCTGCTCCCGCTCCGCCTCCAGGCGCTTCGCGTCCGTGACGTCGTCGCAGACGACGAGGAACGTCGGCTCGCCGTCGCCCAGCCGCACCGGGTGCACGACCTCACGCACCCAGAGGATGCTGCCGTCCTTGCGCACCTTGCGGAACTCCCCGCGGCACACCCGGCCGGGCGTCCGCGCGCACTCCTCGAGGTGGCGCCGGACGGCGTCGCGGTCCGCCTCGTGCACGACGTCCGTGAGCGGCCGCCCCGTCAGCTCCGCCACCGTGTAGCCGAGCTGCTCCGCGCCGTAGCCGTTGACCGAGACGATGGTTCCGGCCGCGTCCACCTCGAAGTACATCGTCGGGGCGTCCTCGAACAGGAGGCGGAACCGCTCCTCGTCCGCGTGCGCCACCCGCTCGCGATCCGGCACCCGCGAGCCGTCCCTCGCGTCTTCGCGCGCCGGTCGCATCCGCGACCCCGGGTCGTGCGCGGCTCCGTCCATAACCGCCGCGACCGGCGCAAGATCGCGGCCAGCCGAACGCGCGCCTGTGACGGATGTGGCCCGGTCCCGCCGGCACGACGATATCCGCCGATCGTCCCCGGTCCGGCCTACCTCGAGCCGATCGGCGCCCGCGCCGCAGCAAGCGCGAGGGATTGGTGCGCGGCCACGCCCGCCGTCGCCCCGTCGGCCACGGCCCACGTCGCACCGTGCGGCTCGCGCGCCGCATCGCCGGCGCAGAAGACGCCCGGAACGCTCGTCTCCTTGCGCGCGTCGGTGCGGACGATCGGACCGAGGCGCCCCTCATGGAGAGCGCAGCCCAGCGCCTCGGCGAGGCCGCTGGCCATGCGGGTCCGCGTCGCGGTGAAGAGCGCGTCCACGGCGACGATCTCGCCGTCCTGGAGCCGCACCCCGGTCAGCCCCGGAGCGTCGCCGACCAGCGCGGCCACCACCCGCGTCTCCACCTGGACGCCGCGCGCCGCGAGCGCGGCCCGCTGCTCCGCGTCGGGGACGAAGCTCCCGTTCGTGAACAGCGTGACCCGGTCGCTCCAGTCCGGCAGCAGCAGCGCGTGGTGCACCGCCGCCTCGCTCGTCGCCAGGACGCCGAGGCGGCCGTCCGCGACCTCGTAGCCGTGACAGTACGGGCAGTGCAGCACGGTCCGCCCCCACCGCTCCGCGAGCCCCGGGATACCCGGCAGCTCGTCCACCACCCCCGTCGCGAGGATCAGGCGCCGCGCCTGGACCGGGTCGCCCGACGACAGCGCCACGACGAACGCACCGTCGCCGGACGCATGCGCCGTCGTCGCCTCCCCCGCGCGAAATCCGACCGTCGGGTACGCCAGGACCTGGGCCCGGAACGTGTCGAGGATCTCGGCCGGGGACCGCCCATCCTGCCCCAGGAACCCGTGCGACGAGTGGGCAAAGCGGTTCCGCGGCCGCCCGCCATCCACCACCAGCACGCGACGACGCGCCCGCCCGAGCTGCATCGCCGCGGCGAGCCCCGCCCAGCTCCCGCCGACCACCACCACGTCGTAGATCTGATCCGACATCTCATGCTCCATCGGTTTCGCCGCCTCGCCCGCGCACCCGCGCGGCCAGATCGGACAGCGAGATCCCCCCGAGCCGCTCCAGGAGCCGCGCCTCCGCGTCGCGGAGGACGTCGTCCAGCACGCCGGACACCGCCGCCTGGACCTGGCACCCCGACTCGAGCGCGAGGTCCACGGCGAACAGCAGCCGCTCCCCCAGCGCGGCGCACACCTCGCCCACCGAGATGCGCGCCGGATCCCGCGCGAGGCGCCAGCCGCCCCCGGGGCCCGGCGTCGAGCCGACCACGCCGATCTCGCGCAGACGGGCGAGCGTGCGCCGGATCACGACGGGGTTCGTCGGTACGCACGCCGCAAGCTGCTCCGACGTCATCGGCGCGCCCGCCCGCTCCGCGAGGTGCACGAGCACGTGCAGCGCGACGGAGAGGCGATAACTGCGTTTCATGTAACTTACAATGTTACGAATTGCGGACGGCGTCAAGGCGTGGCTGGCGGGTCGCTGCGCCGGTTACCGGTGGGGCGCGCGGCCTGGACCATGACCGAGCGGGCGACGAGGAGCGGCTCCGCGAGCGCGGCGTCGCCGGAGATCTCGAGCGTGGCCCGTGCGCGCTCGGGCGGCAGGGCGTTGTAGAGGAGGCGCCAGGCGTCGTCGGGCGTGGCGCGGACGACGGCGCCGGGAGCATCCGCGGCGCCGCGGTAGACGCGCCACGCGGCCGCCTCGCGCACGACGGACCAGGCGCCGCCGGCGTCCCCGGCGACCTCGAGGACGACGGCGGTGCCGGCGGGCGGCGCGAGCGCGGCGTAGGCGCGCGGGAGCGCGCGGACGGAGAGGTCGAGGAGCGGCGCGAGCCAGCGTCGCTCGAGGAGGCCGGGGGCGCCGACCGCGTCGCGGATCTGCATCTGGTGGTGCCAGCGCTCGGTGTAGTCGCGGCCGACGTCCATCCAGTTCTCCGAGCGCTCCTCGCCCGCCCACGCGACGGGCCACATCGCCTCCTCGTGCGGCGGGAGCGCGGCCATCAGCTCGGCGACCGATGGCCCCGTGACCTCGAGCAGCTCGACCAGGAGGCGCGGGCTCAGGCGCTCGGCCCAGTGCACGCCCGTCGCGTTCAGCTCGTTGATGAACCGGACGACGTCGCCGAAGGAGTGGAGCGGCCGGTCGGGGGCGAGCGCGTGGCCGTCGCGCGTGGCCGCGAGCCGGCGCAGGTCGCCGTCGAGGAGGTGGGCGGCGACGTCGCGCACGCGCCAGCGCCCGGCCACGGTCGGGCGGAGCCAGGCGTCCGCGTCGAGCCCGCGCAGCAGCGCGATCAGCTCGCGGTGCAGGGGAGCGAAGAGCGGCGCGGTGTAGACGGGGGTGAGGGGTTCCATGCGGGGGAATCTGCGG
>JADGGV010000318.1 GCA_019689775.1 Gemmatimonadota bacterium | reverse complement strand
GCTCGCCGCAGGCGAGCGAGGCCCCGCCCCGCGCGCCCCTCCCCTCCGGCGCCGCTCCACTGAAGCACGACGAGATCGCGGTGGTGCGTCCTTCGGCCGGAGTCGGCGACGGCTCCGGGGCGGGCCGAGGCGCGTCGCGACGCGGTCGCTCCCGGTGCTGGAACGATCCGAAACATCCGGCGCGCCACGTTCCGTTCCGACCCGCGCGGCGCGGGCGGCGCCGGCGGTGCCGGCGAGGCCGATGGAAGTGCAACGGCCATCGTCGCATAGGCCGCCGGTGCCGGCGCGGCGTCGTGCCGGAACGCACCCTGCCAAGTGCGGGCGCCGACCCACCCCTCCGTCCCTGATCCGCTCCGAGGCGAGCGCGTCGTCAGCGCCGAGGGGGAGACCGCCGGCCAGTAGGGCCACGCGCGGCAGCAGGAACGCGCGTGCGGTCGGCGGTGCGACATCGGCTCGGCCCGTGATGGCGCGGGCGCGACCGGTGTGCCGTCCGGAGCTGGGACTGCGGTTCGCGGGTGATGATGCCCGCCGACGAGCGATGCGGCTCGCCGTGGTTTCCCACCCGCACAGGGGCGCAGGCCGGCCCCTGTGCGGGGACCCGGAGAAGCGCGGGGTGCGGGGGAGCGAGGCGTGATCTCCTCGTGTCGTGACCTCCTCCGCTCGTGGGAAGCCGGGGCGCGCGCCCCGGAGTCGGAACCCTCAGCTCGAGGCGGAATGCGATGGCGATCCTCCACGCGATCATCAAGTTCATCGCCGAGCAGGCCGCGGCCGTGGGCTACGCGCTGACGCACAGCCTCTCGGCGCCGGCGTTCGTGGTGACGGCGGTGGCCGTGGCGGCGTTCGGCGTGCTGCTGATCCGGGCGACGCGGCCGCGCGGCTGACCGGCCGGCGTCGTCCCCCTCCGGCGGCGGCCGACGGTCGTGGCGTGCTCCCCGCGCGCGATCCGTCGCGAGGCCGCGATCGCCGGAGGTGGCCTGCGGCGCCGGGCGCCGCTTGACCCGCCCCCGGCGGCGGGGTAGGTTGCAGGAACACATGAGTCGTACGGCGGATGGATTTGCGTGGCCGCTTGCTACCGCCGGACATCGCCCCCGGGCGACGTCGAAACAAAAGCCTAAAGTGCCGGGACAGGTTACAGCGTCGCGACCCCCCGCACTGGAAGTGGCCGGGGGGTTTTTCGTTTCCGCGAGCGGAGGCCATGGGAGCGAGCCGCTATCTCGGGCTCCTGACGGAGCGGGTGCTGGTCTACGATGGCGCGATGGGGACGAGCATCCAGGCGCTCGGGCTCGGCGCGGCGGATTTCGGCGGGCCGGCGCTGGAGGGGTGCAACGACCACCTCGTGCTGTCGCGGCCGGACGTGATCGAGGAGATCCACGCGTCGTACCTGCGGGTGGGGTGCGACGTCGTGGAGACGGACACGTTCCGCTCGAACCGGCTGACGCTGCGCGAGTACGGGCTCCAGGACCGGGTGGTCGAGCTGAACCGTGCGGCGGCGGCGCTGGCGCGGCGCGTGGCGGACGGCTTCGCGACGCCGGAGCGGCCGCGCTTCGTGGCGGGGAGCATCGGGCCGAGCGGGTTCTTGCCGAGCACGTCGGACCCGACGCTCGGCTCGATCACGTACGACGAGCTGGCGGACGTCTTCGCGGAGCAGGCGCGGGGGCTGGTCGAGGGCGGCGTGGACGTGCTGCTGATCGAGACGAGCCAGGACATCCTCGAGGTGAAGGCGCAGGTCGCGGGGATCCGGCGCTACCTGCGCGAGGCCGGCGTGCGCGTGCCGATCCAGGCGCAGGTCACGCTGGACACGTCGGGGCGGATGCTGCTCGGCACCGACATCGCCGCGGCGATGGTGATCCTCGAGGCGCTGCGCGTGGACGTGATCGGGCTGAACTGCTCGACCGGCCCCGACCACATGCGGCAGCCGGTGCGCTACCTGTGCGAGAACTCGCGGCTGCCGATCAGCGTGATCCCGAACGCCGGGATCCCGCACAACGAGGGCGGCTGCGCGATCTACCCGCTCTCGCCCGAGGAGCTGGCCGCGGCGCACGAGGAGTTCGTCACGGCGTTCGGCGTGAACATCGTGGGCGGCTGCTGCGGCACCACCCCGGAGCACCTGCGGCTCGTCGTCGAGCGTGTGTGGGGGCGGCGGCCGCGGCGCCGCGAGGCGCCGCGCGTGCCGCGGCTCGCATCCGCCATGACCGCGACGACGATGCGGCAGGATCCGCCGCCGGCGCTGATCGGCGAGCGGGTGAACGCGCAGGGCTCGCGCGCGGTCAAGCGCCTCCTCCTCGCCGACGACTACGAGGGCGTGCTCGAGGTCGCGCGGGGGCAGGTGGAGGGGGGCGCCCACCTGCTCGACGTCTGCGTCGCGCTGACGGAGCGGAGCGACGAGGCCGAGCAGATGCGTCGCCTCGTGAAGCTGCTCGCGCAGGGCGTCGAGGCGCCGCTCATGATCGACACGACGGAGGTCGACGTCGTCGAGGCGGCGCTCAAGCAGTACCCCGGGCGCGCGGTGATCAACTCGATCAACCTGGAGAACGGGCGCAAGCGCATCGACGCCGTGCTGCCGCACGTGGTCGAGCACGGCGCGGCCGTCGTCGCGCTCACGATCGACGAGGAGGGGATGGCGAAGACGGCGGAGCGGAAGCTCGCCGTCGCGCGGCGCATCCACGACATCGCGACGGGCGAGTACGGGCTGGCGCCCGAGGACCTGATCTTCGACGCCCTCACGTTCACGCTGGCCACCGGCGACGCCGAGTTCCGCCGGAGCGCGATCGAGACGATCGAGGGGATCCGGCGGATCAAGGCCGAGCTGCCCGGCGTGCTGACGTCGCTCGGCGTCTCGAACGTCTCCTTCGGGCTCGCGAAGCACGCGCGCGCGGTGCTGAACTCCGTCTTCCTGCACCACTGCGTGGAGGCCGGGCTCGACATGGCGATCGTCAACCCGGCGCACATCACGCCATACGCCGAGATCCCCGAGGAGCAGCGGCGGCTCGCGGACGACCTGATCTTCGACCGCCGCGACGATGCGCTCGCCCGCTTCATCGCGTTCTACGAGGCGAACGCGATCGAGGAGGACGCGGCCGCGGACCCGACCGAGGGGATGACCCCCGACGAGGCGGTGCACTGGATGATCCTGCACCGGAAGAAGGAGGGGGTGGAGGAGTGGGTGGACCGGGCGATTCGGGCGAGGATGGCGGCGTCTTCCGCCAGCGGAATCCGGCTGTTCCCGGCGGACGGGCTGTTCGCTTCGGAGGAGCCGGTTTCGGGAACGGCGCTTGACGAATCCCCCGCGCCCGGGCCCGACCTCAGGGAAAAGCCGGATTCGGATTCCGGGGCTTCGCCCCTGGATTCCGCTGCGCTGGATTCCGTGCCCTCCGGGCACTGGATTCCGCGCCCGGCGGGCGGGGACGCGGGCGCGGGCTCCCGCCACGCGGCCGCGGTGGATGTCCTGAACAACGTCCTCCTCCCGGCCATGAAGGAGGTCGGCGACCGGTTCGGGGCGGGGGAGCTGATCCTGCCGTTCGTGCTCCAGTCGGCGGAGGTGATGAAGCGGGCGGTCGCGCGGCTGGAGACGTACCTCGACAAGGTCGAGGGGCAGACGAAGGGGAAGGTCGTGCTCGCGACCGTCTACGGCGACGTGCACGACATCGGCAAGTCGCTCGTCTACACGATCCTGACGAACAACGGCTACACGGTCTACGACCTGGGGAAGCAGGTCCCGGTCGACACGATCATCGAGAAGGCGGTCGAGGTCGGCGCGGACGCGATCGGGCTGTCCGCGCTGCTCGTCTCGACGTCGAAGCAGATGCCGCTGTGCGTGCAGGAGCTGCACCGGCGCGGGCTCGAGTTCCCGGTGCTGTGCGGCGGCGCGGCGATCAACCCGTCGTTCGTGCGCACGGCGGCGTTCGTGGACGCGGAGCGCGGCGAGGTGTACCCGGCCGGCGTGTGGTACTGCAAGGATGCGTTCGAGGGGCTCGCGGCGGTGGAGGCGCTGGTGGACCCGGCGCGTCGCGCGACGTTCATCGCCGAGCGGCACCGCGACATCGTCGAGGGTGCGGCACGGCGCGCGGCGCTGCGGGAGCGGGCGCGCGCGGGGCGGCCGCGGCGCGGCGGCGGCCCGTCGCGCGACGTGGAGATCCCGTCGCCGCCGTTCTGGGGCGTGAAGGTGCTGGACCGCATCCCGCTCGCCGAGCTGTACGAGCTGATCGACCTGAACACGCTCTACCGGCTGCACTGGGGCGCGAAGAACGCGAAGGGCGCGGAGTGGGAGGGGCTGGTGCGCGAGGAGTTCGAGCCGCGGCTGCGGCGCTACCGGCAGGAAGTGCAGGCCGGCGGCTGGGTGAGCGTGCGGGCGACGTACGGCTACTTCCCGGCGCTGGCGGAGGGGGACGCCCTCGTCGTCTACGATCCGTCGTCGCCCGACTCGGAGGCGGCGCGCTTCGACTTCCCGCGGCAGACGGACCGGGACGAGCTTTGCCTGTCGGACTACTTCACGCCCGCCGGCGAAGACGGCCGCCGCGACGTCGTGGCGCTCCAGCTCGTGACGATCGGCGACCGGCTGCTCGAGCGCTCGCAGGCACTCATGCAGGGCGGCGACTACACCGAGGGCTACTACCTGCACGGCTTCGGCGTGCGCCTGGCGGAGGCGGCCGCGGAATGGCTGAACCGGCGGATCCGCGCGGAGCTGGCGCTGCCGCCGTCGCGCGGCCTGAGGTACTCGTGGGGGTACCCCGCGTGCCCGGACCACCGGCAGCACCACCTGCTGTTCCGGCTGCTGCCCGCGCGGGAGCGGCTCGGGATGGAGGTGACGGAGGCGGGCGCGCTGGTGCCGGAGCTGTCGACCGCAGCGCTGGTGGTGCACCACCCGGAGGCGAAGTACTTCAGCGCGTGAGGGGGAACCCTCCTCCGCAGCCGCATTCGCATTCGACGAGGGTGCCACGCCCCGCCCGCGCGCCCCAGCGGGCGAAGCCCGCGGAATCCAGCGGCGCAGCGCGCCGCGGAATCCAGCGGAGCGGAATCCGGTTGTTCCCGTGGGATCGGCTGCCCGTGAAGGTCAGCCACGGCCGCGGAAAGGGCCGTTGACGAATCCCCCGCGCCCGGGCCCGCCCTCCGGGAAAAGCCGGATTCGGATTCCGCGTCGCTTCGCTCCGCTGGATTCCGGCGCTGCGCGCCTGGATTCCGTGGCCTGCGGCCACTGGATTCCGTGCCGCTGCGCGGCGCTGGGGGGGCGGGGG
>JADGGV010000317.1 GCA_019689775.1 Gemmatimonadota bacterium | reverse complement strand
GGCCTCAACGAACCCCCGCCCCCGAAACCACCGGAACCACCGCCTCGGCGAACCGCTCCGTCCCCTCGATTTCGTTCAGGTTCAGCCCCGCGATGAGCGGCAGCTCGAGGCCGATCTCGCCGCGGCGCCGGGCCTGGCGGCCGACATACGCCCACGTCGCCCTCAGCCCCTCGTCGTCCACGTTGCGCAGCCAGCCGCCGAAGCCGGGAAGCCACTAGCCGAAGCGCATCACGCCACCTCCCGCCCCGCCGCGACCAGCCCGGCCTCCGCCTCGAGCCAGTCCGCCAGCTTCGCGAACGGATCGAAGCCGACGACCCGAGGCGCCTCGGCGACGAAGTTCGACAGCGCGTTCACGTCGTAGTAGTAGAGCCGACCGTCGCGCGCGTCGATCAGGTACTCGACGCCGCCGATCTCGATCCCCGCCGCCGCCATGATCCGCTCCACCGCCGCCACCACCTCCGCCGGCGGCTCGTAGCCCTCGACGCGCAGCCCGTTCCTCGGCGCATCCAGCGCGCACGCCGAGCGCTCCAGCTCCGCGCCGTCGACCGTCTGGCAGACGTCGGCCGGGCACAGGTTGAAGCTGTCGCCCGGCGTGTAGATCCGGATCGCGTACAGGTAGCGCCCGCCCAGCACCTCGACGCGCACGATCCGACCCGCCTCGGCCGGGATGAACTCCTGCACCAGCGCCGTCGAGTCGATCCCCAGATCCAGCGCGCCCGCCGCCGCCGCCCGCTGGAGCTGCTCCGGCGTCTCGAAGCGACGCACCCCCGCGCCGCTCCCGCCGATGTTCGGCTTCACCACGACCGGAAAGCGCAGCCCCTCCGCCGCCGCCGGCGCCTGCGCCGCGTCGTTGATCACGCGCGCCCTCGGGTACGGCAGCCCCAGCTCCTCCAGCAGCTCGAGCTGGTACGCCTTCGAGATCTCCGTCCGCCACGCCGCCGTCCCGTTGATCACGCGCACGCCCCGCCGCTCCAGGTGCGCCAGGTACTGCGACGTGTAGAAGATCCCGGCGCCGTGCCCCCGCAGGTACGCCGACGGGCTCATCCGGTTGAACACCAGCGCGTACGGCGGCTCGCCCGCCGCCGGGTCGTGCCGGTGGCTCGCCGCATCCAGCCGCACGTACGGCATCCCCCGCCGGTCCAGCTCCGCGAACAGCGGCCGGAACCAGTCCGGGTGCTCGTGATAGATCGCGATCGGCCGCGCCTCGCTCCTTGCCATGAACCTACCCTCCCCCTCCAGGTGGACGGCCGCGCCGCCGGACCGCCGGCGCACGGCACGAAAAAAGGCCCCCTCTCCCGCGCGGGAGAGGGGGCCTGGGATCGCCGGGCCGGACCCGGCTACGTCGATGCGCCCGGCACGCCCGGACGCCCGCGACCTCCCGCCTCTCCCACGCGGAGAACCGTACACGCGCAGGCACACGTACACGCGCAGGTGCGCGCGCAACCGAGGTCGCGACGGGCCGTGCTGCGGCAGCGAGGACGGATGGTGCTCGAGGCGGGGGGCATCCCGGCTCCTGGAACGATGAACGCCCGGTCGGTCCGTGCCGCCGGGCGAACGCGCTTTAGCTCGTTGTTTTACGTGGCGGCAAGCGGCGGCAAATCACCACGGACTCGTTTGTCCGGCCCTCACCATAACCGCGGCCGCCGGAGGCGTCAAGCGACGAGGGCGACGCCCCCTCCGCGCGCCGTGGCCGACGGCGGAGCTTCGACGGCAGCCGGCCGAACGCCCGCCCGGCCGCCCGCCCGCTCGGCCGGACGCCCGCCTGCCCCGGCGACCAATCCGTCGTCGCCCACTCAGCCGTTCGATCCGCGGCCGTCCGTGCGCGGTGCGAACTTCCCGGCGACGGCGTGGCTCGTGCCGCTCACCCGCCCGGTCTCCAGTAGCTCTTTCAACCGATGCAGGTTCGAGCGCTCCTCCTCGGCCGGCAACTTCCCAATCAGCGCGAGCGCCGCGCGACCGAGCCGGCCGAGCGGCGTCTTCATCAGCTCGCGAACCTCCGTCTTGCCGGGCCCGGCGCCGGGGGCAAAGTGGATCTCCCAGGATGCCTTCAGCGCCGGCAGCGACACCGTCTCGTAGCGGATCAGCTCGTTCGCGCGCTCCTCCGTCACCTTCACGGTCCATCTCAACCGGATGCCCAGTGGCCCCTGGATCACCCAACGCCACGTCGCCGGGCCGACTGGGTCGACGGCCATGACGTCCCCCAGGAAGCGCGGCAGGTTGCGGAAGTCCCGATAGAACCGGAACACCTCTTCGACCGGGCGGCGGATCGTCACGCTCGCCTCGATCGCATCGCCGTCCCGCTGGGGTGATGGAGCGCGGTGCATGATCCTGGCGCCGATGAAACCTGTTTCGTCTCAGCGAAGCGCGGCGTTCCTCCTGTGCGACGTCGACGCCGAGATCCCTCGTCCCGCATTCGCGGGGCCGGGGCCGGCCTGGGTCCGCGCGGCGCGCGTCGCCGCGCCGCTCGGGAACCGGCGGGGCACGGCCCGATCGACGCTAGCCGGGAGGAGCCGTTCGGGCGATGAGCCCACGGTCGTATGCCGCGGGCGTGGGCGATCGTCCGTCCTTGCCGCATGGCCAGACGCCGCCGTATTCATTCGGTATGCCGGATATCGAGTGAGCCAGTCCCGACGTGAGCGACTCGCGTCTTTCCGAGCTGACCATCTCGTGAATTCCACGGCCACGCCGTGGAACCACCAGTCGGTATCGGCCTCACCTGAGGTCGTCCGCCTATGCCGATGGAGGCATCCATGCCCGAGATCAGGCAGCGGAAGGTGCTGGAGCAGGTCCTGCTGCGCACGCTGGCGCAGTACCCGGCGGGCGTGAGCGTGCACGACGCTTACGACCTGATTGACTCCGCCTACACCTTCCCGGCGGAGTGGTATCGACAGATTCCGGCGTCTCAGGGCTACGACGAGCTGCGAGCACACGGATACACCGACTGGCGTGTCGTGCCGCAGGATCGACTCATCGAGCTGGTGCCGACCGAGCCGCAGTGGCAGAACGAACTCCGCTGGGCGCGGAACGAGTTGCGGAAGCGAGACTTCCTCGATGCTTCCGCCGCTCGAGGGAGCTGGAAGCTCACGGCGGCGGGATTGGCGGCCGCGCGGCGGACGACGCCCGAGGAGATGACCCCGGAGGAGCGGACGATCATCGAGATCCGACGCGTCCGCCCCGAGCCGGCCGAGCCGAGCATCCTTGGTCGCCGCGCCAAGCTCATCGCCACGCTCGACAACCTGACGCACTCCATGCCGCTGCCGGATCTGGAGCTGGTGATCGATCTCGCGCGCGCCGTGCGGCGTCGGGGCCTGAAGGAAGTAGCATGAGGAATCGCACGTGACCTTCGACCGCGACCGGCCGTACAACGACCTGCCGCTCCTCCCACCGCCGCTCGACCTAGAGACGAAGGCAGTGCTTAAGCGCGTCATCGGCGCCCGGACCGCGCTCGCCGACCTCAAGGGCGCCGGCGCGCTCATCCCGGATCAGGCGATCCTGCTCCGCACCATCGGGCTCCAGGAGGCGCGGCTCTCGAGCGAGATCGAGAACATCGTCACCACCAGCGACCAACTCTACCGCGCCCTGGCCGACGACGCGCGGCACGCCGACCCGGCGACGAAGGAGGTTCTCGCCTACGGGCGGGCGCTGGCGGAAGGCTTCCAGGCGCTTCGGGTCGAGGGCCGCCCGCTCTCGACCCGGCTGTTCGAGGAGATGGTCACGACGATCCGCCGGACCGAAACCCGCGTCCGCCACATGCCCGGCACCAAGCTCGCCAACCCGACGACGGGCGAGGTCATCTACACGCCGCCGGACGGCGAGCAGCGACTGCGCGACCTGCTCGCGAACCTCGAGCGCTTCCTTTACGCCGACGACGACCTCGACCCGCTCGTGCGCATGGCCGTCGCGCACTACCAGTTGAGGCCATCCACCCCTTCACCGACGGGAACGGCCGCACCGGCCGCATCCTCAACATCCTGTTCCTCGTCGAGCAGGGACTCCTGGAAATCCCGGCCCTCTTCCTCTCGCGCTTCATTCTCGAGCGCAAGGCCGACTACTACCGCCTCCTCCGCGGCGTCACGGAGGATCGCGGCTGGGAACCGTGGATCCTCTTCATGCTCGAGGCGGTGGAAACCACCGCGCGCAACACCGAGAACCGGATCCGCGACATCCGTATGCTCATGGACGACTGGGTCGCCCGCGTGCGACGCGAGAAACCCAAGGTCTACTCGAGGGAGCTGGTCGAGCTCGTCTTCCGGAACCCCTACGCCAAGATCCGCTTCGTCGAGGACGCCAGGATCGCCACGACCCGCCAGACCGCCTCGAAGTACCTCCAGGCGCTCGCAGAGATCGGCCTCCTCCGGCCGGTTCGGAACGGCCGCGAGACGTATTTCCTCAACGACCCGCTTCTTCGGCTCCTCACCGGATAGGTTAACGTTTCAGCCGTGAACTTAACCTATCGGGAGCACGTGTTAACGGCGTTGACGTGTCGCCCATCCGGCCGTAGCGGCGCGCCGGCGGCGGCTCCCGCGGCGCGGTTCCACACCCGGTGCGCCGGATCGATCGTCGCGCGTCCCGCGCAATGCATCGCCGTGATCGCATCGTCACGATAGGTTAAAATTTCCTCAGATTTTTAACATGTTCGCCGGACATGTTAACGGCGTCGACATGTCCGACGGCGCGCGCGAGCGGCGCGGACACCCCGATCAAGGCTGACACGACCACGGTCCGGATCCCCGGCCGGAGTCTACCGGCCCGCTCTTCCGTGCGGCCGCGAACCACGTCCGCAAGCACCTCGCCGACGTCCCGCTCGCGGACGTCGATCGCCTCGTCGAATCCCTCGAGGCGCCCTGGGGCCTCCGGATCGAGAAGTCCCTGCGGAAGGTCTTCACGCCGGAAACCGCTCGCGGCGACGCGACCACCCGCCCGATCGCGGCGTGGGTGAAGGAGCAGGGGCTCCAACCGTTCCGCGCCCCCGACCCGCTCCCGCCGATCGACGAGGACGACGTGCGGGTCGTCGTGTGGATGGCGATAGAGGCGGAGTAGCGGAAGCGACGCCGGGTCCGCCCGCGGCGGCGTCGGCGCCGCTGCACTACGGCGCCAACGCCGGGCAAGCGCGCACGCCGCGGTCGGGCGCGGACCGAAACCGAGCCATCGCCCTGGACGGGCGGCCGCGCGGGGGGCGGCGCAACGTCCCCTGGCGCTATCCGACCCCCACCTCCGCCCGCGAGGGGCGCCGGACCGCCAACGCCC
>JADGGV010000316.1 GCA_019689775.1 Gemmatimonadota bacterium | reverse complement strand
CGTCCAGCGCCCCGCCCTACGTCACCGCCCCCTTCGCCGCCGAGCCCACCGTCTGCGCGTACTTCGCGAACACGCCGCGGGTGTAGCGCGGCGCGGGCGGCGTCCACTCGCGGAGCCGCGCCGCCAGCTCCGCGTCGTCGAGCTCGACGTCGAGCCGTCGATTCGCCAGGTCGATCACGATCGTGTCGCCCTCGCGCACGGCGGCGATCGGCCCGCCGACCGCGGCCTCCGGCGCGACGTGCGCGGCCATCAGCCCGTGCGTCGCGCCGGAGAAGCGGCCGTCGGTGAGCAGCGCCACCGTCTCGCCCAGCCCGGCGCCGTTCAGCGCCGCGGTCACGCCCAGCATCTCGCGCATCCCGGGGCCGCCGCGGGGGCCCTCGTAGCGGATGACGACGACGTCGCCGGCGACGATCCGCCCCGCCTGCACCGCCGCGAACGCGTCCTCCTCGCGGTCGAAGACGCGCGCCGGGCCGCGGTGGTACGTGCGCTCGTGGCCCACAAGCTTCAGCACGCACCCCTCGGGCGAAAGATTGCCGTGCAGGATCGCGAGCCCGCCCGACGGCTTGAGCGGCACGTCGAGCGGCCGGATCACCCGCTGGCCCGGCGTCTCCCGCGCGGCGGCCGCCTCCTCCGCGATCGTGCGGCCGGTCACGGTGAGCGCATCGCCGTGCAGCCGCCCGGCGGCCAGCAGCCGCTGGAGCAGCACGCCGAGCCCGCCGGCCTCGTGCAGGTCGCGCGCGACGTAGCGCCCGCCGGGCTTCAGGTCCGCGAGCAGCGGCGTCTCGCGGCTGACCCGGTCGAAGTCGTCGATGTCCAGCGGCACGCCGGCCTCGCGCGCCACGGCGAGGAGGTGGAGGACGGCGTTGGTCGAGCCGCCCGACGCCATCACGGTCGCGATCGCGTTCTCCAGCGCCGGCCGCGTGATGATGCGGCTGGGCCGCAGATCCTGCTCGACCAGGGCGACGACGAGCCGGCCGCACGCGCGCGCGATCTCCGCCTTCTCCTCCGCGAGCGCCGGTACGGTGCCGCTCCCGAGCGGCGAGATCCCCATCGCCTCGAACGCCGTCGCCATCGTGTTCGCCGTGAACTGGCCGCCGCACGCGCCGGCGCCGGGGCAGGCGGCGCACTCGAGCGCGTGCAGCTCGTCGTCGCTCATGCGCCCGGCCGCTCTCGCGCCGACCGCCTCGAACACGTCCTGGATCGTGACGTCGCGCCCCGCGTAGCGCCCCGGCAGGATCGAGCCGCCGTAGAGCATGAGCCCGGGGCGATCGAGCCGCGCCAGCGCCATGACCGTCGCCGGAATCGTCTTGTCGCACCCCGACAGCGCCACCAGCCCGTCGAACATGTAGCCCCGCGCGGTCAGCTCGATCGAGTCCGCCACCAGCTCGCGGCTCACGAGCGACGCCTTCATCCCCTCCGTCCCCATGGTGATCCCGTCCGAGATCACCGTGGTGTTGAACTCCAGCGGCGTGCCGCCGGCCTCGCGGATCCCCTCCTTCACCCAGGCGGCGACCTCGCGTAGGTGCGCATTGCACGGCGTCGTCTCCGTCCACGTGTTCGCGACGCCGATCAGCGGCTTCTCGAAGTCCTCGTCCGTGAGGCCGACGGCGCGCAGCATCGCCCGCGCGGGGGCGCGGTCCGGGCCGGAGAGGAGGGTGCGGCTCGGGAGTGGCTGGCGGGTCATCGGCGTGCCCCGGTAGAGGTCCATGCCATCATCGGTTTCCTCGCGCGGTGAGATAAAGAGACCGGTTAAATGAACATCTATAAACCACAGAGAACACAAAGGACGCAGAGAATCGGCACAGAGAGCGGGCGGTGAAGAAAAATCCTATTTCGGGGTTGAGCCGGTGGGATGCGGGGCACCGGTGGAAGCCTGCTCCGGCACCGGAGCCGGCGCAGCCCGGGTACCCCCCCAAAAAATGGATTCGGGCGCCCCGGGCGGCGGCTCCCCGCCCGATTCCGTCCTCGGGCGCCCCGGGCGGCGGCTCCCCACTCTACGCCGTTCTTCGTGTCCTCTGTGAGCTCTGTGGTTTAATGCTTTTTCCGTCGTGAGCCGCCCGCTACACCCCGCCCGGCGCCACCTCCCGCGGCTCCAGAAACGGCATCATCCGCCGCAGCTTGCGCCCGACCGTCTCGATGGGATGCTCCATCTCCAACGCCCGCCGGCGGGTGAACTCGTCGCGGCCGGTGCGGTTCTCGAGGATCCAGCGCTCGGCGAACGAGCCGTCGCGGATGTCCTGGAGGAGCGCGGCCATCGCCTGGCGCGCGCTCTCGCCGATGACCCGGTCGCCGGCGGTGTAGTCGCCGTACTCGGCGGTGTCCGAGACGGAGTAGCGCATGTAGCCGAGCCCGCCCTGGTACATCAGGTCGACGATCAGCTTCAGCTCGTGCAGGCACTCGAAGTAGGCGACCTCGGGCTGGTAGCCGGCCGCGACGAGCGTCTCGAAGCCCGCCTTCACGAGCGCGGAGATGCCGCCGCACAGCACGGCCTGCTCGCCGAACAGATCGGTCTCCGTCTCCTCGGTGAACGTGGTCTTGAGCACGCCGGCGCGGGTGGAGCCGATGCCGCGCGCGTAGGCGAGGGCGTCCTCGAGCGCGTGGCCGGACGCGTCCGCGTGCACCGCGACGAGCGCGGGCACGCCGCCGCCCTCGCGGAAGACCTCGCGCACGCGGTGCCCGGGCGCCTTCGGCGCGACCATGCTCACGTCCACGCCGTCCGGCGGCTCGATCTGGCCGTAGCGGATGTTGAAGCCGTGGGCGAACATCAGCGTCTTGCCGGGCGCCAGGTGCGGCGCGATCTCGCACCGGTAGACCTCCGGCTGCGCCGTGTCCGGCACGAGCAGCATGACGACGTCGGCCTCGGCCGCCGCGTCGGCGACCGAACGCACCGGCAGCCCCGCGGCCTCCGCCTTCTCCCGGCTGCGCGAGCGGGCGTGCAGCCCGACGCGCACGTCCAGCCCGCTCTCCCTCAGGTTCAGCGCGTGCGCGTGCCCCTGGCTGCCGTAGCCGATGATGGCGATGCGGCGGCCGCGCAGGCGGCCCAGGTCGGCGTCGGCGTCGTAGAACAGTTCGGCCATCGTCCGCTCTCCGGTGGTTGCGGTCACCCCGCCAGCGCGTGCGCGGGGGCCAGGTGCAGGGGCGCCGGCGCCGCCGGCGCGTGAGCCATGTCGTCGATGCGCCCGGCGATCGGGCTCCGCGCCAGCGCAATGCGGCCGGTGCGCGCCAGCGCCAGCAGCCCGTACGGCCGCACCAGCTCCAGGAACCGGTCGAGGTGCGACGGGCTCCCCGTCACCTCCACGACCATGCTACCGGCGCCGACCTCCAGCACGCGCCCGCCGAACACGCTGCACAGGGCGACGATCTGCGGCCGCTCCGCCGCGCCCGCCGCCACGCTGAGCAGCGCCGTCTCGCGCTCCAGCGCCTCGTCGCCCGGGAGCGCGTCCACGTCCAGCACATCGACCAGCCGGCGGAGCTGGAGGATCACCCGCCGTGCGTCCGCCGCCTCGACGACCAGCGTCGCCCGGCGCGCGCCCTCCTCCTCGCTCGGCCCGAGCGTCATCGTCTCCACCTGGAACCCGCGCCGCCGCAGCAGCCCCACGACGCGGGACAGCGCCAGCGGGTCGTTCCGCAGCCGCGCGACGATCGTGTGCCTCATCACATCCTCGCTTCCGTGGTGACCGTGTCCGGAACGTCGTCGGTGATCATCTCCTCCAGCGCCTGCCCCGGCCGCACGATCGGAAACACGTTCGCCTCCCGCTCGACCCGGAAATCCAGCACCGTGCAGGCGTCGCGGTCCCACGCCTCGGCGAGCGCCGCGTCCACCTCCGAGGCGCGCTCGACCCGCACGCCCACGTGACCGTACGCCTCCGCCAACCGCGCGAAGTCCGGCCCCGACAGCGGCGTCTCGCTGTAGCGCCGCCCCTCGAAGAGCTGCTGCCACTGCCGCACCATCCCCAGGTAGCCGTTGTTGATGATCGCGATGCGGACGTTGCGCACGCCCTCCTGCGCCATCGTCGCCAGCTCCTGGTTCGTCATCTGGAAGCCGCCGTCGCCGCAGATGACCCAGATCGTCTCGTCCGGGCAGGCGATCGCCGCGCCGAGCGCCGCCGGCACCGCGAACCCCATCGTGCCCGCACCGCCGCTCGTGATGTGCGTCCGCGGGTCCCGCCACCCCAGGAGTTGCGCCGCCCACATCTGGTGCTGGCCGACGTCCGTGATCACGCGGCAGCGGCCGCGCTCGCGGAGCAGCCGGTCGAACGCGGCGAAGACGTCGCCGGGCGTGAGCGACGCGCCCGCCGCCCGCTTCCGGTACGCCTGCCGCGGCTCGTGCGCCGCCTGGAGCGCGCGGATCCGCGCCAGCCACGCGGCATGGTCCCCCGGCGCGACCTCGTCCGCCAGCGCCGCGAGCGCCGCCCGCGCGTCCGCCACGAGCGCGACGTCGACGCGCACCAGCTTGCCGATCTCCGCCGGATCGATGTCGACATGGACGATCCGGGCCCGCGGCGCGAAGCTCGACGCCTTCCCCGTCACCCGGTCGTCGAAGCGCCCGCCCACGTTCAGCAGGACGTCGCACTCCTGGATCGCGCGGTTCACGTGCACCCAGCCGTGCATCCCCGGCATCCCGAGCGCGAGCGGGTGATCGTCCGGGAACGCGCCCTTGCCGTGCAGCGTCGTGATCACCGGGATCCCCGTGCGCTCCGCGAGCCGACGCAGCTCCTCGTGCGCGCCCGCCCAGACGACGCCGTTCCCCGCCAGGATCAGCGGCCGCTCCGCCCGCTCCAGCAGCCGCGCCGCCGCCCGCACCGCCGCCGCGTCCGGCGCCGCGGGCGACGTCGCCGCCAGCCGCGGCGCCGCATCCCAGTCCGGCACCACCCGCGCGAGCTGTGCGTCCTTCGTCACGTCGATCAGCACCGGGCCCTTCCGCCCCGTCGACGCCAGATGGAACGCCTCGCGCACGACCCGCGGCAGCTCCTCCGCCCCCGTCACCAGGAAGTTGTGCTTCGTGATCGGCATCGTGATGCCGGTGATGTCCGTCTCCTGGAACGCGTCCGTCCCCAGCAGCGTCGAGGCGACCTGCCCCGTGATGGCGACGAGCGGCGTGCTATCCATCCACGCGTCCGCCAGCGGCGTCACCAGGTTCGTCGCGCCCGGCCCGCTCGTCGCCACGCACACGCCGACCCGCCCGCTCGCCCGCGCGTACCCCTCCGCCGCATGCCCCGCCCCCTGCTCGTGCCGGCACAGCACGTG